>JADFUQ010000274.1 GCA_015222065.1 Bacteroidota bacterium | reverse complement strand
TGGGCTAAGGCCAGGATATGGACGGATAGTGTCACAGCTATTGATGATGAGAAATCACAACTTTTCATACCACGGAAATTGGCATTATTAGGCAACTACCCTAATCCGTTTAATTCTTCTACAACAATAAGTTATCAGTTGTCAACTGCCGGTAATGTAGAATTAAGCATTTATAATGTATTGGGACAAAAGGTGCGTTCGCTTGTCAACACAAATCAGAATGCCGGTATTTATAAGGTTGTCTGGGATGGAACCAATGAAACCGGCAGCATTGTAAATAGCGGAGTCTATTTCTGCAGGATTTCTGATGGACAAGAACAGATGACCAGGAAAGTTATTTTAATTAAATAATAAACCGAACCTTTTATTTTGGGTGACCCGATGAAAGGAGTAAAATCTGTGGTAAGTAAGTTAGTCAAATTTATTTTATTATCTTTATTACTATTGTTCTCTGTGCCAAATATTTATGGACAAGGCCGGCCCTATGAAGGCCCGGATGATCCGGCAGGTGATATTGCGGCTCAAAGGGAAGGTAGAATGATAGGAAATCGTGTTCTTCTTTACTTCCAGAACAATACTGAACTCGCCTATTGGCCCAATACAAGTACCTCAAAATGGCCGAATGATCATACAGGTACGGGAATGATTGACGGTCTCGCTTTGCTTGTCGGAGCCAGAGTTTATATTGAAAATGATTCCATACCGGTCACGAATCCTTCAGAAATTCAAAGCCGCAGCGATCTGGATACACTGTACTATTGCCAGACAAGCTACAGGCAGGGAATGGATACAAATTCTAGCGGAACGATTGAATGGGGACTATACCCTGTTTTTGGATATTTTAATGAAAACAGCGAGCATCCTGCCATGAGTAACAGGGAAAAATCGTGGCCGATTGCGGGATGGCCTTCCCGTGGTGACGAACTTAAATGGCCGGATGAGTGGGACGGACGCTTTGGCAGAGGGGTTATGTATGCCGACTTAGAAACTTACTTTGTAGCTAACGATGCACAGGATCAGGAATATCTGGGCAGAAATGATAAAATCAAGTATTATCCGCGGCCGGGAGTAAAAATCGGTGATAAACGTCCTGATGTGACCATACAAAGAGGACTCCCCTGGGGCGGTATCGGTATACGTATAAAAGTGCGCGGATACCAATGGAATAATCTGCAAAGCAGGGATGCTATTTTTTGGGAATATGATATTTCAAATATCTCAGATTATGATCTAACCGAAGTTGCTTTCGGCTATTGGCTGGATAATGGTATAGGTCATGAAGGATATAATGCTGATCAGGACGATATAGGTTTTTTTGATAAACTGGAAAATATGTCTTACTCATGGGATGTTGATGGGATAGGCGCCGGCGGTTTGCGAACAGGGGTAGTGGGAATCAGTTATCTTGAAAGTCCGGGTGTACCTGATGATAATCTTGACAATGATGACGACGGTCTGATTGACGAAAAACGGGATAATCAAGCAAGTTTTATGATTGGACCATATGATGGTATTTCTGATCTGCAAAAATTCCTGGAGTGGTATGGTTTGCATGTGGAGGATCTTAAAGAACACTGGGATGCTGATGAAGATCAGGACTGGCAGGATGGAAATGATGTCAATGGAAACGGCATCTACGACGAAGGCGAGGACCCTGGCGATGATGTGGGACTGGATGGAGTTGGACCGTATGAAATAAACTATTACGGGCCTGACGAAGGGGAATGTAACCATAAACCGGATTTTCTAGAAGGGGTCGGTTGCGAACCAAATTTTGCTGCAACTGATATTTCAGAATCAGATATGATTGGTTTGACTTCTTTTCATTTGTTTCGCCATCCTGATCCTACCGGTGGCGGAGAACCTCCCTTTATGCGTCATGATAAGGAGGCCTGGGAGGTTTTTGCCGTACACGGGCTTGTGGAGTTTTTCGGAGAAATCAGCAATTTGGTTGAAGAATTTGGTTCAGGGCCTTTCCCGCTTTTACAGGGTAGAACGGAACGAATTTCCATGGCGGAGCTTCATTCGTATGAAGCATTGTCAGGTTTAAATTCAGCCGATCATAGTGCCCCGGCTTTATTCCAAAAAAAACGTATCGTACAAGTTATCTATGAAAGTGATTACCGATTCGCTAAACCGCCCAAAATGCCCACATTGAAAGCTATAGCCGGTGAGGGAAAAGTTTTTCTTACCTGGGATGATGCAGCGGATAGATTAACCAGGGAACCGATGCTTAAAGGAGAAAATGATTTTGAAGGCTATAAGCTTTATAAAGCGACGGATAAATATTTTGCCGATGCAGAGGTTCTTGTGGATATGTATGGAAATCCAAGCGGTAAAAAACCCATATTCCAGTGTGATCTGATAGATGGAAAAAAAGGCGCCGTTGAATTTATTATATTTAATGGAGAAGCTTTCTACCTGGGAGAAGATACAGGTATTCAACATTATTTTGTGGATGAGGATGTACAGAATGGTCGGACATATTACTATGGATTAGTTGCCTATGATTATGGTATAGACGGGCTGGAAGTTGCTATTATGCCTTCCGAAAATAATATGGTCTTAGAATTGGATGAGGCAGAGGAAATACGTTATCATGGTAAGAATGTGCAGATTGTAACACCTCATCAACAGGCCGCCGGCTTTATTCCTCCTTCAATTAAAATAGATGATGAAACATCCCTTATTGGGAGTGGCTTGGTTATACCTGAAATAATAGATATCAATTCTGTGAAAGAGAATAATAGATACAAGCTGAAATTTCATGTAGATACAACAGGACATTTAAGACCGGTAGAAAGATTCCGTGCTAAACATGATATTTTGTATTCAAATAGTGGCTTTTCCGTTTATGATGTTACGAATCATGATTCTCTTATATATACGGAAACTCCTGAAAATTATCCCGGTGACAATTTAAAATACGTTGCAGTTTATGACAGTTGGTCGTTAAATGAAAGTTTAATCTCTGATCCATTTGAAGGAATACAGATAAATATAGAAGCTCAAACAGAAGCAGAATTTGACCTTGAAAAAAGCGGCTGGATAGTTGGCTATTCTCCGGTAAAAATTATTCCCAGTAGCAATGAATCTGATTATTTTCCCTGGCAGTATGAAATCATATTTACAGGCAACGATTCATCTTATGCAAGTATAGTAGGAGACAATAAAGGAATTAAAAATACCGATAATATCTTATTATATAATAATGCATTATTAGAACAAGTCTTTAATTTTTATGTTATTAATAAATCTTTTCCAGATTCAAACGGCGTCTTCGAAAAACTAGATCTTGTTGTTGAAGATATAAATCAAAACAGACAATTTGATTTATTGGAAGATAATATTCTTGCAGGGCATGTATTTAAATTTGGTAGTAAGTTTATGTGGGGAGGAACTGTATTTAGTATTGATTTTCGCGACATTTCGGATGAAAGTCAAATGCCCAAAGCCAATGATGTATACCGCGTAGATTTTAAACGTCCCTTCATAGAGCAGGATTCCCTTGTATTTACGATTATGCCTTCCGTTGAAGTTGACAAAAACAAGCTAAAAGGCACTATGGATGATATCAAGGTTGTTCCAAATCCTTATATTGCGACAAATATGATGGAACAAGCCATATCGAATCCTTTTTTGAATCAGCGCCGTGAACTTATGTTTACACATATTCCTGCCCGTTGTACGATAAAGATCTTCACTTCAAGCGGAGTATTTGTAGATGAAATTCCAGTATACAACGCTCCGGATAATGGGATGGTACACTGGGATATGCTGACTAAAGAAGGATTGGAAATAGCGGCGGGAATCTATATTTATCATGTGAAATCAGATAGGACCGGAGAAAAAAAACTAGGCAAATTTGCAGTTATAAAATGAGTAATTATCTAAACAGAAGACAGAGGAAAAATTAAATGAAGAATAAATGGCTTATTCACATGTTATTATTTGTTATTTTTATTTTTCCGCTTATGAGTATTGCGCAAACAACCGGTAAAATAGCCGGCAATGTTTCTGACGCTGAAACAGAAGAACCGTTAGCCGGAGCTCAGGTAATAATTGAGGGAAAATGGGTAGACGGTGTTGAAGTTGAAATGGAAGTAAAAATGGGTGCAACAGCCGACCTGGACGGAGATTTTTTTATTATAAATATCCCTCCTGAAAGTTATACTATATCGATCCAGATGATGGGTTATGAGACAATGAAATTGATGGATGTCCGTGTTTCCGTAAACCGGACATATGCAATAACGGCTGAATTAAATCCTTCTATATTAGAAGGGGAAGTAATTACCGTTACTGCACCGGCTGTGGAAATGAAGAAAGATCAAACAAGTTCCATCCGTAATATATCTTCAGAAGATATTGAAATTCTGCCTGTTGAAAATATCAGCCAGGTAGTATCCATGCAGCCGGGAGTGGTTGTCGGTCATTTCCGGGGAGGAAGATTGAGCGAAGTGTCTTATTTACTGGATGGTTTACAGATAGATGAGTCATTTGGTCAAACCGGACATACCGTAAATGTGAATACTGAAGTGGTTGAAGAAATTGAGGTAATTACCGGCACATTCAATGCAGAGTACGGCAAAGCAATGAGTGGAATTGTGAATGTGATTACCAAAGAAGGAGGGCAGACATTTGCAGGTTACGGTTATTTTAACACCGGGAATTACCTTACTTCCCATAATGATATTTTTCTCGGTCTGGACAATTCGGATTTTACCAGAAGAAAAGACTATAGAGTTGGTTTATCGGGACCGCTCTTTTCCAACCGTTTAAGCTTTGTAATAAACGGGCGTTATGAAGATAATAAAGGATATTTGAACGGTATCCGTCGCTTCAATGTGGATGATTACAGTAATTTTTCAGATCAGTATTCAACGAATTGGTATTCGGAGCATAATGGAGATAATAACTATGTCCCGATGAGTTGGGGTAAACATACTACCCTTTTTGGTAAGTTAACTTTCAAGCCTTTAGATTTAATTAAGATGTCTCTAATGTTTACCTGGAATGATGATGAGAGCCAGGGATATGATCATTATTATAAATACAATCCTGATGGAATAGCCACGTATTACGGGAAATCTAAAATGGCGGCCTTCCAGTTTAACCACATGCTGACATCATCGGCCTTTTATGAATTTAAAGCCTCATATATAGATAATTACACCGGTAATTATATGTATGAAAATCCTTATGATGAAAGGTATGTTCATGATTTATATTCACGCGGTGACGGCCCTGGTTTTGTTACAGGCGGGCAGCAGAAATATTATGTAAAGCGCACCATCAAAGATATTAATCTTAAATTAGATCTCGACTGGCAGATTAGTAAAACTCATAGTATAAAAACCGGATGTCTATATACACAACATGATGTGGATAATATGTCTGCATCGATTAGAAACATATACTATGGCACTGAATTTGAAGCGCAATATGAATATGACCCGGAGGCAAAAAAAAGGAAATACCTGTATTATGAATCGACCGTTTTACCGGATTCTTCAGTTTATTCGGATATATACAAAGTAACGCCTTATGAATTTTCATACTATATCCAGGATAAGATGGAATTTGATGAAATGGTGATTAATTTGGGATTACGCTATGATTATTTTAATCCGAACGCGCCTTATCCTTCTCAGCTGAGAAATCCGGCCAATCAGTTGAGTTTTCCGGATACTCCGGAGAAGATGAGCAAATATCCTGAGGCGCCTTACGTTTCTCAATTCAGCCCCAGGCTGGGGCTTTCTTATCAGTTAGGGAAGACAGCGTTGCTTCGTTTTGCCTATGGACATTTTTTCCAGATGCCCCCGCTTTATGCCCTTTATCAAAATCATTCGTTTTTAATTTCTCCATCAGATTATTCTACAAGAATGGGGAATCCACTTGTTAAACCTCAAAAAACAGTTCAGTATGAAGTTGGTTTATGGCAGCAAGTGATGGCAGGCCTTAGTTATGAAATAGCCGTTTTTTACAAGGATATTTATGATCTGCTTAGTGCGAAAGTGATCACGACCTACAACCAAATACGATATGGTTTGTACAGCAATAAAGATTATGGAAATGTAAGAGGCTTAGAATTTAAGTGTGATTTTGTATCCGGTTCTCTTCGCGCCAGTTTGAATTATACATTACAATATACCCGTGGAAATGCAGATAATCCTAATTTTACTTTCGACCGTGCCGGAAGAAGTCAGGACCCTGTTAATAAAATGATTCCAATGAGCTGGGATCAGAGACATACATTGAATATATCTGCCGGATATAATAAGGAAGATTTCGGTACTACGATGACATTATTTTATAATTCAGGGACGCCTTATACATGGTCTCCGCTTCCTGAGAGCCCTTTATCACGTGTGAACCTGTATCCGTATAATTCATCTAAACCGGCTCAAATCCGGGTCGATCTGAATGCATATTATTATCTTTTTAATCATGGAAGAGTGAAAATGAAATTAATGTTATTGGTATATAATCTGTTTGACCGATTAAATGAAAACAGTGTTTATTCTTCCACAGGCAGAGCATATTCTACCATTATCAGGGAACAGGATATCAACGGACATAGAAGTAATTTTAATGATTATTATGATGTAATTAAGAATCCGTCAATGTATGCCGCGCCGCGAATGGTTAGAATCGGCCTGGGCGTTGAATTTTAATGAATATAGATTTATACGCTTATCTCATATAATCTTAGGTAGTGTCAAAAGTTCTATGAAAAATAGGATAAAAAAATGAATAAAGAAGTATTGAAGAAGTTTTATATTACGATGCTTTTTATATTTTTAATATTTACACCGGGTTATTCACAAACGCCAATTCGGGTTGGAACGACAGCCGCAAATTTTTTAGAAATAGGATTTGGGGCGACTGGAATTGCCATGGGTGATGCCTGTGTAAGCCATACAAATGATTTATCCTCCATTTATTGGAATCCGGCCGGACTGGCATATATGAATCATAGTGAAGTGATGTTTGTATATCAGCCATGGATAGTGGATATTAATACTTCGTTCGTTGCTGCCGGTATATTAATACCAGCCATAGGTACAATCTCCCTGGGCTTAATCAGTGTAGATTATGGAGATATGGAAGTGACAACACTTGCAATGCAGGAAGGAACGGGCGAGATGTTTTCTCCTAACGATATGGCTGTCAGTCTTTCATACGCCAGAAGGTTAACTGATTGGTTCTCCATCGGCACATCGGCAAAATATATTTCATCAAACATCTTGCATACAAATGCATCGGCATTTGCAGTAGATTTAGGTGTGATAATCAATACGTCTTTTTTCTCTCCTGATGGAGGAAGAGAAAACGCTTTGAAATTAGGAATGAGTATTTCGAATTATGGTACAAGAATGAAATATGAAGGTATCGATTTGATTAATCCCATAGATATATCACCCGATGAAGATGGAAATTTTAGGGATGTTCCCGGTCAGTTTAGAATGCAGGAATGGGAACTGCCATTGATTTTCCGCCTGGGAGTCTCGGTAAAACCTATAGTAACAGAAAGACATGAAATAGTTTTATCATTAGATGCTCTTCATCCAAATAATAATAGCGAATCAGTCAATGCGGGAATGCAGTATACATTTATGTGGCCTTCTTTTGGGAAATTTATTCTTCGGGCAGGATATAAGGCTTTGTTCATGGTAGATTCTGAATATGGGCTATCCTTGGGCGGTGGCATAGTTAAAAACTTTCTTGGTAATAATACTATAAAAATAGATTATTTCTTTAGAGATATCGGAATACTGGGAACGACACATGGTTTTAGTTTAAGTTATGGCTTTGATCTTTTCTAAATAAAATGAAATTATGTACAGCAGATTAAAAAGAAAGATAACTATTACTGTCTTCGTTCTTTTAGGATTGCTGTCCGTTTTATGCACCCAAAAACCAGAACCAGAACCTGAAGAAATAATTCTCGCCAGAGTAGGAACTAAAACCATATCCCTCAATGAGTTTATTAGACGGGCTGAGTATACCGTTAGACCAAAGTATTGTATGGGCGACGGCAATATTCAGAAAAAAATTATTCTTAATTCGCTGATTGCTGAGAAAATGCTGGCCCTGGAAACCGGAGACAATAATGAGTTAAATCAAAACGAACGATATCAGAGATACATTCAGGGAAGAAAAGAACAGGCCATGCGCCAATGGCTTTTTTCTAAAGAAGGAGTTGAAAAAGTAAAACTGGATAGTACAGATATTAAAGCAGTTTATCGTATCGCCGGAAGAAAATATAAGCTTCAATTTTTAAATGTAGACAGCGATTCAATTGCCTCAGCAATTAAGCAAAAACTACAAAAAGAAGGTGAACCTTTTGAAGAGGTTTACCGGGAATTCACCGGATTAGATTCCATCCCCCAAAGAGAAGTTGAGTATAACTCCCAGCAAGCTGAAGTGATCCGTATGGCGCTTTTTTCAAAAAAACGTAAAGTTGATGAAGTGATTGGGCCGCTGAAAATTGAAGATGATTATAATATTTTTATAAAAATAAAAGGTTGGACAGACCGTATAGCCGTAACTGAAATAGATATAAAACAGCGTTGGAATGATGTTTCGGAACGCCTGTCTGAACAGAAATCATTACAGATATACCAAAATTATATTGCTAAAGTGATGAAAGGGAAAAAAATCGATTTTGCTAAAAATACTTTTCATAAAGTAGTTAACCTTATCGCTCCATTATATTTTCAAACAGCCAAACCGGGAAAAGAGTTGTTTTTAAATAGAGCCTTTAATAAAGAACTGGATAATCTTGAAATCGCTGATTTCAAAAAAGGGATTGAAGGTTTAAGAGATGCGACCTTTTTTCAAGTTGACGGCAAGGTCTGGACGGTTCGGGATTTTGAGAATGAATTAAACAAACATCCTTTAGTGTTCAGAAAAAAAAGATTTACAAGCAATGAGTTTGGCAAACAATTTAAGCTGGCCGTTGTGGATTTAGTCAGAGATAGATATTTAACGGAAGAAGCATATAAAAGAGGTTATGATAAGGTTAATGTAATTAAAAGAAATGTTGAAATGTGGCAGGATGCTTCTCTGGCTTTATATCAGAAAAGCGAATATTTGAAAAGTATCATATCCTATAAAGAAAACGGAATGAATACTATCACTAAATATTTAAATCCTTACATTAACTCATTACAAGAAAAATATAATGATGAAATAGAAGTGAATGTGGATGAATTTAATAAGATTCAATTGACACGGATTGATATGTTTGCCTTACAAGAAAATGTTCCTTTTCCTATTATGGTTCCGGCATTCCCGCAGGTGACTACAGATCATAAACTTAATTATGGTAGGAAAATGTAAAATATTCGGTAGTGTCAAAAGTTGCATGAAAAAATGAAAAAGGGATCTTAAGACGAAACCACAGAGGGCACAGAGAAACACTCCGTGTATTCTAAAGGGATATA
Source organism: Bacteroidota bacterium (assembly GCA_015222065.1). Classification (GTDB taxonomy): domain Bacteria; phylum Bacteroidota; class Bacteroidia; order Bacteroidales; family VadinHA17; genus JADFUQ01. The sequence goes on along the minus strand of JADFUQ010000274.1, from coordinate 299 downwards.
TTTATAAAATTTGTATTGGAAGAATTGTTATTTATAATCTGAAAAAACACCAGGATCTAATTCTTAGTTTACTTACTATTTTCTTATTTATTTGAGTAGAATGTGTGTAAGAAGAATTGCTAGCAATGAATATACGTTATTAAGGGTGTTGTAAGTTAATCAAACGATCGAATAGAATAAGGAACTAAATGTAAAAAATATGAGAGTACACAGAGGGGGCGCAAAACAAATCTTAATCTTTCCGATAATAGTTTTTTTCTTAATCACGGCAACTGCCATATTCGCTCAGGAAAGCTTCA
>JADFUQ010000027.1 GCA_015222065.1 Bacteroidota bacterium | reverse complement strand
TTAGCCTTTCATAAAAATCATAAACAATTCTTCCAAGTATCAACCCAAGAATTATTCCACCCAAAACATCACCCGGGTAATGCACTCCCAGGTATATCCGGCTGTATGATACAATAAGTGCCCAGAAAACTATAAGATATGAATAGGTGCGGTTCTTAAAAAGGAATAAAGTGAAAGTTGCTATCGCGAAAGAGTTTGCAGCATGCGAAGAAACAAAACCATACTGACCTCCACATTTATCATTTACAATATGCACTAAACCTGCCAGGTCAGGATTATGACATGGCCTAAGTCTCATTATCAACTCTTTAAAAAAACGGACAGATATCTGATCACTTAATGTGATCAGCAGGGTAATTATCACAAGCAGAATCAGGGTTTCCCACTTCTTTTTTATTATTATCCAGCCAAGGATAAAAAGATACAATGGGATCCATGTATATTTAGCACTTATCCACCACATTACCTGATCCCAAAAAGGAGAATGGATGTCATTAAGAAAAAGAAAAAAACTTATATCCCATTTATCAAGAAGTTCAAACATGGCTTTACTATTCATTCAAAGTTGTCCATATCAGGTCTTTTAATTCTGCAATCCCCCGGTTCTGAACAGCAGAAATAAAAACATGTGGAATACCCGGAAGATCTTTTTCAAGTTCCTGCTTTAGTTCATCATCAAGAAGATCAGATTTAGATATTGCCAGTATCCGCTTTTTATCCAATAATTCAGGGTTATATTGTTTTAATTCATTAAGCAGAATTTTATATTCATTAGAAATGTCCAGATTATCTGCAGGTACCATAAACAATAATACCGGATTCCTTTCAATATGTCTTAAAAACCTTATCCCCAAACCCTTACCCTCATGTGCGTCTTTAATGATCCCAGGGATATCTGCCATTACAAATGATCTGTTATCCCTGTATTGTACCATCCCAAGATTTGGAACAAGGGTGGTGAAAGGATAGTTGGCAATCTTCGGCTTCGCGGCAGACACAACTGAAAGAAGGGTTGATTTACCGGCATTAGGGAATCCAACCAGACCGATATCCGCGAGTATTTTCAATTCAAAGATAAACCAATTCTCCTCTCCTGATTCCCCCGGCTGGGCATATCTTGGTGTTCGATTTGTAGATGATTTGAAGTTAGCATTTCCTAATCCTCCTCTACCTCCCGGTATAAGAACTTTTTGATCGTCATGTTCAGTAATTTCGAAAAGTACCTCACCTGTTTCAGCGTTTTTTGCTACTGTACCCAAGGGAACCTCAAGATAAACATCATCTCCGTCAGCACCTGTTTTCAATGATTTTGATCCATTTGTTCCAATTCCCGCGAAAACATGTTTCCTGTACTTAAGATGTAGCAATGTCCAGAGTTGCTTATTCCCCTGCAGGATCACATGGCCACCTCTTCCCCCGTCACCTCCATCCGGTCCGCCTTTACGTGTGAGTTTATCCCGGTGAAGATGCACCGATCCTGCACCCCCTTTTCCTGAACGGCAAAATATTTTTACATAATCAACAAAATTCGAATCAGCCATAAAAAAACAGGTTAATTATTGACTTATTATATTCGCTATTTTAAACTCGCTTCGTTACTATTATCATAACCTATACTTCTTCATTCTTTCTACTCCTAACTTCATCCTTCTTCAATCATCAATCAACATTCATCGTTCCATTTCGTTCACTTCTTCAATAACCTTACATAACCGGTCAAAGATCTCATCAATAGTACCCATACCAGCTACAGGATAGTATTTATCCAATTTTTTATAAAATTCAATAACAGGAGCAGTTTGATTATGGTAAACATTTATCCTGTTTTCGATCACTGAAAGTTCATCATCCGAACGTCCGGATTCTTTACCCCGTTCAATCAGACGTTTTATCAACTCTTCCCTGTCCACATCAAGCGTAAGTAAAGCATGTATCATAGTATCCCGTTTCTCAAGGTTCTCTTTAAGGAACAAAGCCTGCTTCTCTGTTCTTGGGAATCCATCAAAGATAAAACCGTTAGAATCCATGTTTTCATCAAGCACCCCCATCAGCATACCAATAACATCCTCATCAGGTACAAGTTCCCCCTTTTCCATATATTCCTGTGCTTTTACACCCAGAGGAGTTTTTTTTGTCATGGCATCCCTTAGAATATCACCTGTTGATAAATGAACCAATCCGTATTTTTCTTTTAATCTTACAGATTGGGTTCCCTTCCCTGATCCGGGAGGTCCGAATATTACAATATTTAACATAAGTAAAGATTTAACTCCGCTTTGTTTTTTGCAAAGCGGCATTTATTAAAAATAAAAACTATTTATCATATTTTTTATTAGGTCAGGACTCAATTATAGCATATATCTGTCTTAGATTCCTGCCACAACCATTATAATCGAGTCCATATCCGACAACAAAATCATCGGGAATTTCTATCCCGACATAGTCAAGGGAAATATCATGCCGGCAGGCTTCCGGTTTGAACAGTAAAGATGCTAATTTGATCTCTGCGGGTTCATATCCTCTTAACTGCTTTTGGATAAAATCAAGTGTAATACCGGTATCAACTATATCTTCAAGCACCACAACAGTCTGGTCTTTAATATCTTCATTCAATCCAATAAGCTGTTTCACCTTTCCGGTTGATGAGGCCCCATGGTATGAAGCCAGTTTTAAAAAGGTAATTGTACAATCCAGATCAAGAAGCTTAACAAGGTCGGCAACGAACATAAAACAGCCATTCAGTATCCCGATCAAAAAAACCTTTTTCCCTTTAAGCTCTTTGTTCATGCGGTGCGCCATCTCTTCAACTGCTTCCTGTATCTGTTTTTCAGTAATTAATAATTTAAATTCTTTATCAAGTATTTTTACTTT
>JADFUQ010000273.1 GCA_015222065.1 Bacteroidota bacterium | reverse complement strand
CAGGTATTTGGAGAATTAGTACAATGGGCAGCAGGGGGGACCTGTCCTGTTCACTGCCTTGCTCCTTACACGGTAGAATGTCACCCATTAATCCAGACTGATAAATCAAGAATAGTTGTTCACCTGGTGAACTACAAGGTTGATCTTGAAGGGAACATTATCGAAGAGAAAAATACAGGGTTAAAGGTCTTGCTTCCTGAAGGTGCTAAAGTAAAAAACCTGAAACTCGTTTCTCCAGATGATGTAACGGAGAAAGTTTTGGAAATTAAGGAGGTAAAAAAGAATGGTCAGAATTTTGTTGAATTCGTCGTGCCTTCTGTTTCAATTTACACTCTGGCAGTGATTGACTATATGGTGCGATGAATGAATGTTTTTAATGACCGATTTAATCATGAAAAATACTTTTATATACTTAATTTTTCTTTTTACCAGCTATACTGTTTTTTCACAGGAAACAATGTCTCCCGTTGACTATGTCGATCCAATGATTGGTACAGTGGATTCAAGATGGATGCTGTATCCCGGACCATCTATGCCTTTTGGAATGGTAAAACTCAGTCCCGATAACCAGGAGCATAAATGGAAAGCCGGTTATGATTACAGAATCGATAACATTTCGGGTTTTAGTCATATTCACTCCTGGGTAATGGGAGGTTTGTTAATGATGCCTGCAACGGGAAAATTATATATTAATCCCGGTACGGAAAAAGATCCTGACAGTGGTTACCGTTCACGGATAAACCATAATACGGAAGTGGCAAGAGTTGGATATTATTCGGTTTTCCTGGATGATTATAAAATCAAATGCGAGTTAACCTCAACAATCCGTACAGGATTCCAGAGATATACTTTTCCCAAATCAGATTCTGCAAGGATACTGATTGATCTTTTAACCCCCACTGAGTATAACTATGATGTTGACTGGGCACAGATCACTAAGATTAACGATCATGAAATTGAAGGATTCTCAAAGCAGAAGACATTTGATCATTACTCAAGTTTGAACAATGAATATACCATTTATTTTGTGGTTCAATTCAGCAAACCATTCCATTCGTTTAACGGTTGGATAGGCTTTAAAAAGGACCGGGATTTTGGACATCTCATTAAATCAGGTGGATTGAAGTTGAATACAAACGAGATACTTGGGAGAGGCGATATTGGATCTTTTGTATCCTTTAAAACCAATGATGGTGAAGAGATTATGGTCAAAACAGGAATTTCCCTGGTCAGCATTAAGCAGGCACGTTTGAATCTGGAAACCGAACTGGGACCTTTTGGATGGAACTTCGATAGTGTATCCCTGAGTGCCCGGAATACCTGGAATGATCTCCTAAGCAAAATCGAAGTGGAAGGAGTATCAAAAACCGATAAGATTAAGTTTTACACTAACCTGTACAGATCCTATTCTGCCAGAACAATATGGAGTGATATAAACGGAAAGTATGTAGATATGTGCGAGCAGATCGTTACTGCTAATGACCCGGATTCTCCTGTTTACGGATGTGATGCTTTCTGGAATACCTTTTGGAATCTTAACCAGTTATGGGCTCTTGTAACTCCTGAGATAGCAAATTCCTGGATAAAATCTTTACTTGAAATTTATGACCGTGGCGGGTGGCTGCCGAAAGGACCTACCGGAATTGAATATTCCAGCATTATGGTAGCTTCTCATGAAGTTGCCCTGATTAACAGCGCCTATCAGAAAGGCATCCGTAATTATGATATTGAAAAGGCTTATGAAGCTATCCGGCATGCTCAGATGGAACCCGGGAAGGCTCATCCTTGTGGCGGACTTGTTGGTAATACACAATTGAAAAAATACATGGAGCTGGGATACGTGCCCTATGGCCCAGGCACATCCATTAGCTATTTTGGCACCCCCGATGAAGGCCCGGTTTCCAACACCCTCGATTATGCCTTCGATGACTGGAATGTTGCTCAGATGGCTAAAGCCTTGGGAAAAACAGATGATTATAAATATTTCACAAAAAGAGCAAACAATTTCAGAAATGTGTTCGATGAAAAAAGTGGCTATGTGAGGCCAAAATTGGCAGATGGATCCTGGCTAGATCAAAAACAATTAGATTTCTGGAAAGGAACCGGTTTTGTTGAGGAAAATGCATGGCAATATGGTTTCATGGAGGGCAATGCCTGGCAATACACATGGTTCGTTCCTCACGATGTGAATGCACTTGTAAAGATGCTTGGGAGGGAAGAGTTCAATAATCGTCTTAACAAAGGCTTTAAAATGTCGGCAAAAACGAATTTTAATGCTACCGGCGATCTTTTTGCAGATTATCCTATTAATCATGGTAACCAGCCAAACATGCAGGCTGCATACCTTTTTAATTACTCTGGAAAACCATGGCTTACCCAGAAATGGGTTAGGGAACTTATGGACCATTACTATGGAAGTCACCCTGAGGACGGCTGGCCGGGTGATGAGGATCAGGGACAAATGGGAGCATGGTTTGTAATGAGCGCTATGGGGCTGTTCGAAATGGACGGAGGCGGATCAACCAAACCTATTTATGAGATCGGATCCCCCCTGTTTGAAAAGATCACCATCCATCTTGATACTGATTATTACAAGGGAGAGACTTTTATAATAGAAGCCAAAGGAGTCTCTGCTGAAAAAAGATACATCCAAAAAGCCTCACTTAACGGCATTAAACTAACCAAACCATGGTTCTACCACAATGAACTGGTTGGAGGTGGGACACTGGTTTTGAAAATGGGAAGTAAACCAAATAAAAGATGGGGCATCAAACCGGAAGATGCTCCGCCATCCATGTCGAAAACCGATTAATAAAAACGGTTTAGTAAAAAAACCTGCCTTAGATAATATTATCACAATGTTTTTGTGAATAAACAGGCTTAACACTATATTTGAGTGCTAAACAAATAACACAAATAAGACAAAATGAAACAAAAATTTTTAACAAAATGGTTGCCTGTTTCAGTAATTGTTGCAACAGGCATTTTTTTTATAATTACTGGTTTAAGCTGTGATTCAGGAGTAAAAAAAGATAAATCTTCGGCAAAAAACCTTATACTCTGGTCGGTTGACCCACTGGCTGAAATTCCACTTGATTCCATTTCTTACGATGGACGCTGGGGTTTCAGTGTAATAGCCTGCCAGGGAGAATATGAGAACGCCCGGATCGCGATCCGCACGGAAGACAAAAAGGTTACAATCCATACTGAGGCCACTGCTCTGCTTCAGACACTTGGACCCGGGCAATTTGATCTGAAGAATCTTGAGTTACGGAAGATTGAATATCTTCCCGGTGATGAGGTTAGGGAAACACTTGTACCCTTACCGGGCTCTTTTGTACTGGAACCAAACCGTACACAGGTACTCCGGCTTACAGTGCATGTTCCAAAAGGAACAGAACCGACCGGGTATCATCAGGGAGTCATTAAACTTAGTACTGGCAACGAAGAAGTTGAAATAGGTATGTTGATAAGGGTTAAGGATATCGAAATGCCGGAGAGTGATGAATTTGATCTGAAAAAACTTGCCGGATTATATGGTTTGGAATCGCTTGTCGGTATTTTAACTCAGGAACCTGGGGAGAGTGAATCAGACAACTCTGTATTCCGGGAAAAACTTCGTGATGGGATTGAAGATCTTCAGTTGTTGTGGCTTCTTGAGCAAGAACAAATTGAAGTTGCCCGGCAACAGGGTATGGATATCACTACAATTGATCCGACAACCAGGGGCAGGGAAATTTGCTCCGTGATCACCAATAAGCTGACCGGTAAAGATGAAGATTTCAGTGTTTTGCGTGAGGTACGCGATGATATTATTTCAGCTATTCAAAAGGCAAAGATCTTGCCGGTGGATACAGGCAACACATTAACCGTGAAGGCATCAGTGGCACCAACTACACCTGCTGACTATGCCTATGGCACAGAGGGGCGGTTCTGTTTCCATTTCCGGCTCCAATGGACGCCGGTCGGGAAAGTGAAAGCGGGCGATTATCTCCGCTTTACATTCCGGAATATTTTCACCAATGAATTAACTTATTATAAATATCCTGTTAAAACCCCTCTTTCTGCTGAAACGCAGGTGATCCTGACAGCTAAAGATGTAAACCTCAAAGCCTCATCCTATCATGTACGTGTGGACCTTATGCGAGGGGATCAATCCCTTTCACCTAAAGCTCCAGGAGCTTGTCAGGTCTATGTGACTCACGAAGGGGAATCCGCAGGGCATATGTTTGCCAGTTTTGTAGTTTCCCGTTTGGCCTATATGTGGGACGATAAACAAGGTTTATATTACCATATGCTTCCTGGTAACCTCTCACCATCGGGAGATCCCTTTGATCCTGCCGCACGTCCGGTCTATGAGTGGGCATTGCGACTGGAAATTAATCGTATGGGATTTTATGACTGGACAGGTCGCCATCCCATGGAAAATGTTGTGCCGGAAGCGCAACATGATGGAGGTGTTGGTATTTTACACTCTGCCGGAGCTTTTCGCGAACTGGGGGAAACAGACAGAGCGCTTTTCTGTGAACAGGCGGTAATACGTATAGTTAGCGCTGTACTGGCCCGAAAGGTTGATACTATTGAGAACGGACAGCCAGGTTTAACATTCTATGCACCGCGTCAGCAGCAAACCCTCCTGCTTAAGCTGATTTG
>JADFUQ010000272.1 GCA_015222065.1 Bacteroidota bacterium | reverse complement strand
TCAACGATTCCTTCAAACTCAGGAGCAACATTTTTAACAGCTTCCACCATATACTGGCAGGGAGCACATGATTCCGAATCGAGAGTAATTATATCAACAATAACCTTATCTGCTTTACCATAATCCGCCATATCAGGTAAAATGATTTCCTTCTCCTTTTTCTCAAGAGCCTTTATCACATCCTGCTGATATGGATCATGAACTATTTCCGTAACTGCTTCAAGATTTTCAGTTGGTGTATCCATTGGCAGATCACATCCGGGAGCCAGAATAAATCCTTTTCTTCCTCCCAATTCCATACATTCCATAGCATGGGACTGACAATCTTCCTTCGTGCCCATAAGCAACACCACGGTTAGTTTCATATTTCCACCAAAACTAATATTATTCTTCAGACAAACCTCCTTGACATAATCCAGGGGTATGTTCTCATCAATGGATACATTATCGGGTTTACAATCACACATAACCTCAATATTCTGTTGTGCATAACCGCAGACAAAGAAAGATCCCAATACGCCTTTTGACCGGATAAAACTAAAAATCTCAGTGGCTGCAGGTAAAACAAATTGTCTGAACTGATCGGGGCCTATCTGGCTTGTCATTGGATCAACCATTGCAATCACATCACAACCGTTTTTTATATATTGTTCCGTCATAAATAAGGCCACCGATTTTGTGAAAGCCATGAGTTCCTGCACATATTGCTCGTCTTCGAACATCTTAATGAAAATATCGGTGCCCAATAAATGCAATGCCAGGGTAAAGGGTCCGGTTACTAAACCATACAACGCAATATCAGGATGGTTTTCGCAACTTTGCCGGCAAGCTTTCATGACCTCTCCAATCCTGCCATCTGACGGACCGGGAATTTTAAGGTCATTCAGGTTTTTTCCCGAAACCAGCGGATGGGAAACCACCGCAGGAGGATTGTTATCAGCCCACACTAATTCACAACCCAGGGCTTCAGCCTCGATCTGCAGGTCGAACATCACCGGTAAACCATCCGGATTATAACGGTTAACAGCTTCGTCGATTCCTGCAACAATAAATTCAGCAGATTTTAAGTACTCCTCTGCATCTTTTCCAATTAATATTCCACCATGACATCCAACAAAAGGGATCCACGGAATACGTTCAGTTTCCTCCAGCCTGAAAGCTTTTTTAATAAGTTCTTTTCCGGTCATTTTATAACATATTAACTATATGGTTTTTTTACTGTATTTTCTGTAAATAATATCTAAAGCCGACATGTCATCAGCCTTAAACTGTTTTATCGTTTCACTATCAATTATTTTACCGGAATTGGGCATATCGCTTTATGAATACTTTTTTGAAGTCATTATTTACGGTTCTTCAGGATAATACGTAGATGATTTGGAATATTGGAATAGTGGAATAGTGGAATATTGGAGTAATATCCGCATGAACTGCAAAACGGCAGTCATTGACGGGCAGGGAATATAAATTTGAACGTGAAAATCCACTATTAATCCCTCTACTCCCTTTATTCCATTTATTCCATTTTTCCATTTGAATCTGAAAAGGCAAATACAATATTACAAAACATTTTAAAATTACTATTTCTTTGATTAATATGTTGCTGAAACAGGAACTTTTCAATTTTTGCTACTTATTAATTACGTGGCATTATGGAAGAGTTAACTATCAGAAATCTTAATTCAGTTAAGAGTTAAGAGTTATTCACCTTCGTTACCACTTTGGCGGACGAAGCGGGTTACGAGTTACGAGTTAAGTTACGACATTTTGCTTCCAGCCACTTTCTCTCATCTTCATCAAGGTGTGGCGATAGTTTTTCATATACTTTTCTATGATATTTATTCAACCAGTCCAACTCCTCATTATTCAATAATGGTATATTTATCAAGCAAGTGTCAATAAAACAAAGGGTAACTGTTTCAAACTTCAGGAATTTCCCGAATTCTGTCTCTTTTGAAGGAATACACAATATCAGATTCTCAGTCCTGATGCCATATTCACCTTCACGATAGATGCCGGGTTCATCTGACGTAAGCATCCCCGGCTCCATTGGAACCTGTGTTTTTCCTGATGCTCCGGTCCCGATTGTTTGCGGTCCCTCATGGACATTTAGAAAAAAACCGACACCATGTCCGGTTCCATGACCGTAATTCAATCCATTCTCCCACAGGGCTTTCCTGGCAAGTATCTCGATCTGGTAACCTTTTGTTCCTTCAGGGAACTCTATTAGGGCAAGATTAATGGTCCCCTGCAAAGCAAGTGTAAAATCGTGCTTTTGCTCGGCAGTCGGTTGTCCAAGTGCATTTGTCCTTGTGATGTCTGTTGTTCCATCAAGATAATGCCCACCTGAATCTAAAAGGAATAACCCCTCCTGTTTCAATTCAACATCAGTTTCGGGTGTTGCTTCATAGTGAACGACAGCACCATGAGGGCCATATCCTGCAATAGTTGCAAAACTGGGATGGACAAAGTTTTCCTGCTCACGCCGGAATGCCTCGAGTTTCTTACTTGCTGAAATTTCAGTGATTCTCTCCTTTCCCAAATTCTGTTCCAGCCAGAAAAAAAACTTTGTTAATGCAACTCCATCCTTTACCATTACATTTCGAATATGATCTATCTCAATATCATTCTTTATTGCCTTAAGCCGGGTGGGTATGCTGATATCTTCAACAACCTTTACTTTTTCAGGAATAGAATTGAACAAACTGAATGAGGTGCTTCCCGGCGAGATCAATATTACATCACTTGTATCTAAACCGGAAAGAAATTTCATAATTTCATCGTATGGTTTTATTTCAAGACCATCATCAATTAGTTTTTGTTTTAGCTGTTCAGGAAGTTTCTTCTGATTTATGAAAAGGTAAACAAAAGTCTCACTAATAACAGAATATGCAGTTACCAGGGGGTTATAGTGAATATCAGTTCCACGGATATTGAAGGTCCAGGCAATATCATCAAGTGCAGTGAGTAAATGGTATGTTACTTTTTTCCTCTGCATTTGTTCCCGTATGATTTGTAATTT
>JADFUQ010000271.1 GCA_015222065.1 Bacteroidota bacterium | reverse complement strand
TTAGTTAATCCCCGATAAAATCAGAAATAAGCTATGTAATGTTATTCAATAAGAATTATTTAGATTTAGAATTCTACAAGTTACAAATAATTTGGCAAATAAGAGAAGATCCCAATACTTGATAATATATTTTCGGATATCGTTTAATTCTATTTTGTCCGCTATAAGACGATTTATTGAATTCAGGGATGATTACCCGATCGTCCTTGCTTCAACAAAAATCCCCTCCAGCATACACGGTTCATAAACATTATTTGTAGATTAGTGAAAATTTTGTTTTATGGATGTTAAAATAGAACAGTCGTGGAAAACCAGGCTGCAAAATGAGTTTGAAAAGGAGTATTTCATTAACCTTACAAATTTTGTTAAAAAGGAGTATAATTCACATACTATTTATCCGCCCGGGAGGCTGATCTTTAATGCTTTTGACAAGTGCCCTTTCGAAAATGTCAAGATTGTTATCCTGGGGCAGGATCCTTATCACGGACCTGGTCAGGCACATGGTCTCTGCTTTTCAGTAAAAGATGGGGTTGCCTTCCCTCCCAGCCTGATCAATATTTTTAAGGAAATTCATAACGACCTGGGTATCTCCCTGCCCGATTCAGGTAACCTGGAGCGCTGGGCTGAACAGGGAGTTCTTCTGCTTAATGCAACACTTACTGTGAGAGCAGGACAGGCAGGTTCGCACCAAAACAAAGGATGGGAACTGTTTACTGATGAGGTTGTGCGGCTGGTTGCTAATGAAAAAAATCATGTTGTTTTTATATTATGGGGATCGTATGCACAGAAAAAGGGTGAAACTATCGACAGGACAAAACATCTTGTACTTGAATCACCTCACCCCTCCCCGCTTTCTGCCAGTCATGGTTTTTTTGGGAATAAACATTTCAGCAAAGCAAATGCATATCTCGGGGAACATGGAATGGAACCCATGGAATGGTAGTCAGGTTAGGGAAATTAGGATAAGTGTTACAGTGATATGTTAAATGTTATGTTCAAGCTAGAAAAACAGAAATAATAATTGAATATCGAACAAGGATTACTCACTTCGTTCATGAGAAAAGTTAACGATTTAAGAATTTAGAAGAAATAGACCGAAATGAATAAATATGATTTGAAAAAATCATTATTACTAAATAAATCAAAAATCGTTAATCGGTGTTCCTTGTTCTTAAATCAATAATGAATAGAAAATATATTTTTCATGAAAAGATTCATTTTTAATTTATTTATCCTACTATTTATTCTGCCAATTGGTTGCAATAATGTTAACCGCAACCAAACAAAAGATGATAATATGGATGTTGACAAAATAAATATACCGGTACTTGATATTGAAACTGCCAATCATCTGTCAAAACTTGCATATAATTGCATCAGCAGGGAATATCCAAACAAATTATCTCATGTAATGAATGATTCAACGGAGGTATTGGGTCCGGAAACACTGCATCCGGCATTTTACGGATGTTTCGACTGGCATTCTTCGGTACATGGTCACTGGATGCTGGTAAAGCTGCTCAAGAGTTTTCCTAACCTGGAACTGAGAAATGATATAATAGATACCATTGATAAAAATATCACAAAAGAGAGCATCGGTAAAGAGGTTGAATATATTCACCAGGCAAGCAGGAAATCTTTTGAGAGAACATACGGATGGGCATGGCTGTTAAAACTCGCCGAAGAATTATATTCATGGGATGATCCGCAGGGGAACAAATGGTTTGAAAACCTGCAGCCACTTGCCGATGCAATTGCGAACCGGTATATCGAATTTCTTCCTAAACAAACATATCCTATCCGGCGGGGTGTGCATCCCAATACAGCTTTTGGAATGTCGTTTGCGCTTGATTGGGCTCAAACTTCAGGTAATAAAGAGCTGGAAAAAGTTTTGATTGAACGCAGTATTGCCTATTATATAAATGATATTAACGCACCTGCATCCTGGGAACCTGATGGGGACGATTTTCTTTCACCTTCCCTTCAGGAATGCGACCTTATGAGGCGTGTACTAAACCAGGATAATTTTACAAAATGGTTTGATAAATATCTTCCCGTAATAGTTGATTGCAAACCACAAAATCTTTTAGAACCGGCAATTGTTGGTGACCGCAGCGACCCGAAAATCGTACATCTTGACGGGTTGAATCTTAGCCGGGCATGGTGTATGTTCAGTATTGCAAATGCCTTACCGGATAATCATCCTGCAAAAGAAATTCTTTTTGAAGCAGGAAAAAAACATACCAGTGATGCTCTGTCGAATATCACTAGCGGGAATTATGAAGGAGAGCATTGGTTAGCTTCTTTTGCGGTATATATGTTTACAACCCTTGAGTAATAACATATAATTTGCATAATTTTTGTACGGTATTTCTGCATACTTTAAAATGCAGAATAATTTTTAAACCTGAACATCGTTATTGCTAAAAGAAACCTGTGCAAAATATGAAATGGAAACTTAAAAGTAAGATGTTCCTGTTTATCCTTTCAACAACAGTACTGATATATATTGCTGCATTAGGTTCGATTAGTATAACATTCAGGAAAAGGGCATTAAAGGATATAATGAAGATTGCAGATTTACATGCGAAGGAATCTGCTTTCCTTGTTCAATCGAGGTTAAATGAGTATTTTGGAGCTGCCAGAACCCTTTCACATACATTTGAGAAAATGGATTCTCTTATTGAAAACCAGAGAGAGTCTATTACTGAAATGATACTCCATAACGTGCTGGTCAGGAATCCTGAGTATATTGCTGCATTTCTTCAGTGGGAGTTACAATACATTGATCCTGATTACCATAAATCCTATGGAAGAAAAAGAAAATCATTATACAGGGATGCCGGACAAATCGTAGAAAAAGACGAAATATTAGATATCGAAGGGGATGACACATCAGGAATTTACTATAAAGTAAAATCATCAGGGAAAGAGTATTTAACCAGACCATATTACTATACTTACCAACACGAACAAGCACTTCCGTCTGATGAACCATTAGGAGAAGAAGCGATTCTTGAGGCAACAATAATAATACCCATAATGAAAAACGACCGGTTTATCGGATTAACCGGTGTAGATATTCCACTTACAAAGTTCCAGAAAATAATTAATGAGCTTGAATCCTTTAAAAACAGTTACACTTTTCTCATTGCGAATAACGGTCACTTTGTTGCCCATCCGGATTCAAAATTTATCAACCGGTCAGTATCAGATTTCTGTCCGGATTGCACCAAAAAACATCAGATAACAGAAATGATTCGCCGGGGAGAGAGCTTTTCTTTTATTTCGAAAAAATTTCTATTTAATGAAGAGGCTTATGTTTCTTTTGTGCCTTTTCAAACAGGCAGAACTGACACTCCATGGTCTATCGGAATTGTTGTTCCCCTGGAGGAAATTCTTAAAGAGGCAAATACACCATTCTATTTATCTGTATCAGCAGGTATTCTTGGTTTCTTTGCACTTGTATTTGTAATATGGATAATCTCATCAAATATCACTAAACCCCTGAAATCAACTACTGATTTATTTAAAAAACTTGCCGGGGGACAAATAAACGATGCAAAAAGGTTGATAGTCAGTACAAATGACGAGATAGGCGATATGACTCATTCAGCCAATATTCTTCTTGATGGTTTAAACAGAACCGTTGCTTTTGCAAAAAAAATTGGAAACAGTGATTTAGATGCCGATTATCAACTACTAAGCCCAGATGATACTCTTGGAAAATCTCTTGTTGAGATGCGTAACCAGTTGAAAGAATCGAGAAAAGCTGTTCAGTCCCAGTCAGAATTATTAATAGAAAAAAACAAAGAACTTGAAAAATTATCTATTGTAGCAAGTGAAACGGATAATGCTATAATGATAATGGATTTTGAAGGAAACCTGGAATGGATCAATGAAGGTTTAACCAGGTTATATGGGTACACTTATGAACAATTTGTTAGTGAAGTCGGACATAACATCCTGAATTTCAGTATGAATCCGAAAATTGAAACTATTTTCAAAAAGTGTATATCTGAGAAAAAATCAATAGTATATACTTCGCATGAGCAAACCAGGTCGGGCAAGCGTATTTGGGCTCAAACTACTCTTACTCCCATCCTTGACAAGGATAATGAAGTTATAATGCTGATTGCAATTGATACGGACATCAGTAAAATCAAGCTTGCCGAGAGTGAAATTTCAGCGCAACGGGATAACCTGGAAAAACTAAATGCTGCAAAAGACAAGTTTTTCTCTATCATTGCTCATGATCTAAAAAATCCTTTTTCTGTTTTATTATCAGTTACTACATCTTTATCTGAAGGATTTGACGATTTAAGTGAAACGGATAAGAATATGTCAATTAACAGAATAAATAAATCTGTTACTCTCCTTTACAACTTACTCGAAAATCTTCTGCAATGGTCAATGTCACAAACAGGAAGACTAAAATACAGTCCTGAAAAAAACGATTTATACCTGCTTGTTTTTCATAACATCTCGTTATTGAAAATGAATGCCGAAAAAAGGAACATTAAGATAAAAAATAACCTTAAAGAGGGTCTTTCTGTTTTTGTTGATACGGATATGATAAATACAGTAATAAGAAACCTGGTATCCAATGCAATTAAATTTAATGTTGATGGTGGAACTATTGAGATAAACGCTTTGCAAAAAAACAATATGATTGAAATAGAAATAAAAGATACCGGGACTGGACTTACAGATGAAGATATTGAGAAATTGTTCAGAATAGATGTTAAAAACACCTCTATCGGTTCCGGTAATAAAGAAAAAGGTACCGGAATTGGACTTATAATATGTAAAGAGTTTGTTAAAAAGAATGGTGGACAGATCAGGGTTAGTAGTAAAAAAGGGAAAGGTAGTAAATTCTGTTTTACTGTTCCAGTCTTTAAATCATAGGGCACTTAGGAAGTTGAAAATGGAAACCTCTTTTACATAAAAAGAGTTTAAAAAAAATCCCGGCAAATAAGCCAGGATTTTATTTTTTTTATCCACTCTATTTTAACCAAGATATGTTTTTAGCAGCTTACTTCTGGAAGTATGCCGTAATCTTCTGATTGCTTTTTCCTTAATTTGTCGCACACGTTCCCGGGTAAGTCCAAACCTCTCTCCTATTTCCTCAAGTGTCATTTCCTGTATTCCTATTCCAAAGAATAACTTTATAATATCACGTTCACGTTCAGTAAGAGTTGCCAGGGAACGTTCAATTTCCTTTATAAGCGATTCACTTAATAATGTTTTATCTGCCTTTGGAGAATCGGAATTTGGAAGAACATCAAGCAAACTGTTGTCTTCTCCCTCAATAAATGGAGCATCCATAGAAATATGTCTTCCTGAAACTTTAAGTGTATCAGTAACTTTTTCTCTTGGTAGTTCCAAAGATTCAGCCAGCTCTTCAGGTGACGGTTTTCTTTCAAACTCCTGTTCAAACTTTGAAAATGCTTTATTAATCTTGTTCAGAGACCCAACCTGATTTAATGGCAATCTGACTATCCGTGATTGCTCGGCTAATGCCTGCAGTATGGATTGTCTGATCCACCAAACAGCATAAGAAATAAATTTGAACCCCCTGGTTTCATCAAATTTTTCTGCTGCTTTAATAAGACCGAGATTCCCTTCATTAATTAAATCAGGAAGACTAAGTCCTTGATTTTGATATTGTTTAGCAACAGAAACAACAAACCTGAGATTGGCTCGTGTCAACTTCTCAAGTGCACCTCTATCTCCTTTTTTTATTCGCTGAGCCAGTTCAACTTCTTCTTCAACAGAAATAAGTTCCTCTTTGCCAATTTCTTGCAAATACTTATCTAATGAAGCACTTTCTCTGTTGGTAATCGATTTGGTTATCTTTAATTGTCTCATTTTCCCTCCGTAACGAAAATTTTTGCAAATGTATGCCTTTTTATCTAACCAGTCAAGGTTAATTTAAAAACATTTTTTTTTGATAAAAAAGAGACTTGTATTAGCAAGCCTCTTTTTCAATATAACTAATAAAAATATATATCACTGCTAATTTGTAAATTTATAACTAAAAAATGTGCCATTTGGCTGGACACCTTCTATTGAATATAGCGCCCTTCCTCCACCAAGATTGCTTTTTATATCATCAACCTTATCAACTTTTTTATCATTTATACTGGTAATAATATATCCTTTTCTTAATCCCAGTTCTTTAAGCGGTCCATCACCAACATCAACAATCTTTACACCACCGCTAATTCTGTATCTATCAATTACATCTTTATCTAATTCTTCAAACTTTGCACCAAGAACCAGATCAGTGGATCGGATAATACCGGTATTACCTTGCATATTACGCAAAACAACATCAAATTGTTTTGTTTTACCCTTCCTTTTTATAATTATTTTCACTTTTTCTTTTGGCCGGAATTTCGCTATCTTTTCCTGTAATTCAGCAGTAGAATTTACTTTCAACGCGTTTATACTTATTACAATATCGCCAACCTCTATACCAGCCTCAATTGCAGCACCATTCTCACGTAAACCATTAATATAAACCCCTTCAATCTTGTCCAGTTTCTTTTCTTTCACCAGTTCATCAGTCACATCCTGAATTGTAATTCCGAGTATAGCTCTCTGTACTTCTCCGAATTCTTTCAGGTCTTCAATAACCTTCTTTACAATTGTAACAGGAATTGCAAATGAATTTCCGGCATATCCTCCATTCGGTGAAATAATTGCAGCATTTATCCCTACCAGTTCACCTTTTGTGTTTACAAGTGCTCCACCACTATTACCCCTGTTAAGAGCTGCATCTGTTTGTATGAAGGATTCGATCCTGAACTGATCAGAAAGTATGCCCAGGTTTCTGCCTTTGGCACTAACTATCCCTGCTGTAACGGTTGATGTTAAATTAAACGGGTTTCCTACAGCCAAAACCCAGTCTCCAAGCCGAAGTTCATCTGAATTACCATATGGTACAAATATCAGATCCTTTGCCTTTATTTTTAATAAAGCAAGATCAGTACTTGGATCAGATCCGACTACCGTAGCTTTAAAAGTCCGTTTATCATTTAATACAACTTCAACCTCATCAGAATTTTCTACCACATGGTTATTAGTAATAATATAACCGTCAGAGGAGGTAATTACCCCGGAGCCAAAACCAAGCATAGGTTGTGGATTCCTGTAATATTGATCACCATAGAAGAATTCATATAAAGGGTTACGTACGTGTCTTGTCTGTTCCGTAACCGTTTTAACATGAACAACAGCATGTACTGTACGCTCAGCCGCATATGTAAAATCCAGATTTTCACCTTCAAAATCGGCAGGCAAATTGGTAAACTTTACTAATTCCTGATTAGTAGAACCACTGTCAGACTTAATTTCCGACTTTTCGAATAATAGAGAGTATGCAAATAATGCAATCATTCCCCCAACAATAGCTATAAGTATTGTCCCAAATATTTTTTTTCCATTCATATCAGTTATTTTTTTATTTAACAATAAAAATACTTAAAATCATCAATATTTTAACAAATTCTATGCCTGTTATTCAAGTTTCTTAACTTTACAATTCATGAAACGTACTGTCTAATGGTTTGTTGCACATATTATCACATTTAACATAATTTAACTTAAGAGGGCATGACACTGACATTTGAAAAATATCAAGGAGCCGGAAATGATTTCATAATTATTGATAACAGGAAAAATATCCTGGAACCCGGGGACAGAAAAAGGATTAAACAGCTTTGCGACAGAAGATTTGGTATTGGAGCTGATGGTCTTATGATACTTTATGATCATAAGGAGCTTGATTTTGAAATGAAATATTTTAATTCCAATGGATATGAAGGGACTATGTGTGGTAATGGTGGTCGTTGTATTGTTATGTTTGCAAAAAAACTAAAGCTAATAGAGCAAAATACCCGGTTTATGACAAATGACGGAGTCCA
Source organism: Bacteroidota bacterium (assembly GCA_015222065.1). Lineage (GTDB taxonomy): Bacteria > Bacteroidota > Bacteroidia > Bacteroidales > VadinHA17 > JADFUQ01. The sequence continues at coordinate 4,795 of JADFUQ010000271.1, read as the reverse complement.
CACTGCAGAAATAACAGACACAACAGTCAGGCTTAGAATGAAAGATGTAAAAACTATTAAGAAATTAGGTGATAGCTATTTAGTTGATACCGGATCACCTCATTATATTACTTTCAGAAATGATATAGATAATATTGATGTATATAATGAAGGCAGGAAACTGAGGAATAATAAAAAATTTAAACCTCACGGAACCAATGTGAATTTTGTAAAGGTTCAAAAAGATGGCTTATCGGTAAGAACGTATGAGCGGGGTGTCGAGAATGAAACTCTGTCATGCGGGACAGGAGCGGTTGCTGCTGCCATTATTTCGGTTTATAGCGGACAAATTGACAGTGATAATGTTCAGGTTAAAACAAGGGGAGGAATCCTGAATGTGGGTTTCAGGATAATTGACAAAAGTTTTTTTTCAGATATCATACTGGAAGGACCGGCTGTTTTTGTATTTGAAGGAGAGATAAAGATATAGGTTACTGGTTACTGGTTACTGGCGGCTGCTTCAGAAGTACCGGCAATTCTTCCTGCTGTGTTCTTACATAAAAACCTAAGATTCTCATATGCTTTATTGCTGGTAAGTGCCTCATTGAAAATAGACTTAACAACTTTTTTCGGTGTGGGTTGGGTGACAGAAGGAAATGATGTAATTGCTGCCAGAATAATGGTAAAGACCAGCTTTTTCATCTGTTTATGATTTTGTATTAATAATAAAGAGAACAGACTATTGCAAATTTACCCGTTGGAATATTGCTTTTCAAAGAATCTCCGATTTATTTCACCCTGTGAAGTAATACTGTGTATTAGAGAGACTGAATGAGAGAAAGAACAGGATTATGGACGAGCAACTATCAACCCTTAACACGAAACCCGTAACCCGTAACATTCTTCAGATCAGGCATCAATATTGGCATATTTGGCATGACTTTCAATAAACGCACGTCTTGGAGGTACCTCATCGCCCATTAGCACTGAGAATATCCTGTCAGCCTCTGCAGCACTGGCAATAGTTACCTGACGAAGAGTTCTTTGTTCCGGATCCATAGTAGTATCCCAGAGTTGATGGGCATTCATTTCACCCAAACCTTTGTACCGCTGAATATTTACAGCACTTTCATGGCCTTGTCCCAATTCCTTCACAACTATTTTTCTCTCCTCTTCAGACCAGCAATATCTTTCTTCTTTCCCTTTTTTTATAAGGTAAAGCGGAGGGGTTGCTATATAGAGGTTTCCCTGCTTAATAAGGTCCAGCATATACCTGAAAAAGAAGGTCATAATCAGGGTAGTTATGTGACTTCCATCAATATCTGCATCAGTCATAATTATGATCTTATGATATCTTAAACCGTCAACGTTGAGCGCTTTACTATCCTCTTCTGTTCCGATAGTAACACCAAGAGCCGTGAACATATTTCTAATCTCTTCATTCTCAAACACCTTATTCTGCATAGCTTTCTCAACATTAAGTATCTTACCCTTTAACGGTAAAATAGCTTGAAATTTCCTGTCCCTTCCCTGTTTTGCAGTACCACCGGCTGAATCACCCTCAACAAGATATATCTCACTTTTTGCCGGATCCTTGTCAGCGCAGTCAGCTAGTTTCCCGGGCAAACCGGCACCTGACAGTACTGATTTTCGCTGAACCAGTTCCCTTGCCTTTCTTGCAGCGTGTCGTGCTGTTGCAGCAAGTACTACCTTTTGAACTATAATCTTGGCATCCCTGGGATTCTCCTCAAGATAATTTGTAAGCAGTTCACTAACAGACTGATCAACAGCACCCATAACTTCAGAATTACCCAACTTGGTTTTAGTCTGCCCCTCAAACTGAGGTTCCTGTACTTTACATGAGATAATAGCAGTAAGTCCTTCACGAAAGTCATCACCCGAAATATCAAATTTTAGCTTGGCAAGCATTCCGGATTTTTCAGCATAAGCTTTAAGAGTTCGCGTTAATCCCCGCCTGAAACCTGCCAGATGAGTCCCCCCTTCAATTGTATTTATATTGTTAATATATGAATGAATATTTTCAGAATAAGAAGTATTATACTGAAGGGCAATCTCAACAGGTATGTCATTTTTAATTGTTTCAATCTGAATACAATCTTTGACAAGCGGTTCCCTTGATTCATCAAGGAAGCTCACAAATTCCTTCAATCCCTCCCGGGAGTAAAATTCTTCTTTCCTTATCCCCCCGTTTCCATTACTGTTATCATTACCGTTCCCATTTCCGTTCTCATCCGAATTCCTAAAATCAGTAATCGATAAACGTATGCCTTTATTCAGAAAAGCCAGTTCACGAAGTCGGACGGACAGTATCTCAAAATTAAATAAGGTGGTTGAAAATATTGTATTATCAGGCGTAAACGTTATTTTCGTACCTGTAATATTTGTATTACCAATTTTTCCGACATCTGATAATGGTTTTCCTCTTTCATATTCCTGGATATATACTTTTCCATCACGATGCACTTCAGCCTTCAGCTTCGCAGATAAAGCATTTACACAAGAAACTCCCACTCCATGAAGCCCTCCCGATACCTTATAAGAATCTTTATCAAATTTCCCTCCTGCATGAAGCATTGTCATTACCACTTCAAGAGCCGATTTCCCCTCTTTTTCATGAATATCTACAGGTATACCACGACCATCATCCTGAACAGTAACAGATCCATCTTCGTTAAGTGAAACTTCAATATTAGTGCAATACCCTGCCAGTGCTTCATCAATCGAATTATCAACCACTTCATGTACCAGGTGATGTAAACCTTTAACACTTATATCACCAATATACATTGCAGGACGTTTTCGTACCGCTTCAAGCCCTTCAAGGACTTGTATATTCTCTGCTAAATATTTTTCTTCTTTAGAATTATCTTTTTTCAATTCCATTTTTTTATCATTATACATTAATCAACAAAATCCCAAAATTTTATGGGTTTTTCGTAAACAACTCATTTTTAATACATTATAAAGAATGAATGATCAACTGCGTTTTTTTATCTATATCATCAATAACAGGTAAGTCATTTTAATTAATTCAGGAATAATAATAAAACTATTATTTAAATGATTATCAAACAATTATATGATTATCCCTGCTGCATTTTTTGACTCATCAAATATAGTAAATTTCAATGATTTTCAGGTTAATAAAAACAATAAAATTCTTGTTTTTTCAACAAAAGATCAACATTTACTACAATGAATAGGTTATCCCTCCCATTACCATAAAACCCTGACCTGGATACTGGTTCCATTTCTGATACCTTGAAGAGGTTAGGTTATAAAACCTGAGGAAAGCAGATAAGATTTTTGTGTATCTGTATTCAATTCCAAAATTGATATCAATTATCCCGTCAAGTGTGAGTTCATTAGCCCCGGAACTGTCATACGTTTTAATATATCTTTTACCTGAACCAATAATATCAACATTTACCAGAATCTTATCCCGGAGATTATACCTTGTTGAAACAGTTAAGTCCCAGGCAGGTTTATGCCAGGGCCTGTCCTGATTTTTCATCGCGTATTTATAATAACTTCCGCTTAATAACAGGGATAACTGATCTATCGGGCAAACTAAAATTTCACTATATATTGTTGTGAGCTGTACATCATCATATTCAGTATAAAACTGATTACCAAGAATATCTAAAGTATCATTCACATAGAAATACATATCATTAACCAGCTTATAAGAGACTCTCAGTTTATATGATGATGAGGAATTGATATTCCCATTTAATCCCCCGTACATATTAAGTTTGTGATTACTGTTTCTTACTTGTATCCCGGATTTTACATATGGGTTTTCCCATGCAATTTTTTGAAAATTATTTACTTCCAGATTACCTGTAATACCGATATAAGCATTGAGTATATTATCAACTACAGCAATTTGTAAAAGGGCATCCGGATATAAATGTGTTGATGTCTTATTTTCATTATTTTCAAAAACAGCATCCACACCTGCTTTAAGCCTCCACTCACTGGTCTTTTTCTTAAACCATGGGCTTAACCCGATAATACTATTTTTACGTGTTGTTAAATCTTTCGTTTCATCAATATAATTATACGAGAGATCTATACCAAGCAAAATATCTTCCCGTAACAGACTGAACTCACCGTAAGTAAAAACATTGTTTTCAGTATGATTAAATTTATCGGCAAAATAGTTATACTTCACCTGAAAATTGTAGTTTAAATGATTTGAATCAACATAACTGGAACGATAAACAAGCTGAGTATTAAATTTCATGAAATTTTGCTTAATAGCTTCCTTTTCAAATGCTGTATCAACCAGCGTTGTATTATATCCATAATAATAAACTAATCGATTATCAATACCTGCACTTCCTGACAGTATAGAATTATCCCAAATCCTTTTGCCATATAAATCAAACTCATCATTTCCGTAACCGGCAAAAACCTTCTCATCATTTTCAAGCTTTACTTTACAATTCGATGAAATATGCCTCACGTAAGCTCCCAGGGAATATTCCTTTGATCTTTTATTATTGACACTAAGTTCAGCCAATGGAGTAAGAGAATTTCCAAGTCCCAGTTTCAAGTAACTTCCATATAATTTAGTTAATGGATCATCTAACAACTTTGCCGCTTTAATTGGCAGGATACTGTATTCAGCACTATATGGTTTAGGAGATATCTCATAAACAAAATCAGGAGATAATTCCATAGTATCCTTAAGCGAAGGAAGAAGATTTATTTTGAATGCATCAATTAATGTAGGAGCATAAGGCTGTACAACCCTTACCTCCTTCCTGATCATTTCCTGAGAATAACC
>JADFUQ010000270.1 GCA_015222065.1 Bacteroidota bacterium | reverse complement strand
GATGAAGCAACAAAAGGATTATTAACCACCCTGTCAAAGAAAAGTCTCAGATTAAACCGGTCGCTGAGCACATAATCAGCAGTTGTCTTTATGCTTACAATACGCTGTCCTGCAGTTGGCTGGTCAACATCTTCAATCAGCTTTCTGATAATTGTTTTATTATCACGAATGGACAGATCAGCGTTAAGTTTCAAATCACTTTTTAATTCTCTTTCGGTACCACCAAGCCGGATAATAAGTTGAACTTCATCAAAGCGATATCCCAGCCCTACGGTAAATTCATCACTTTTAACTTCGGTAATCTGATTGTTTGATAAACTCAGGGCCAGTGTTCTGTTTTTCTTAAGCTCCAGGCGTGTAGTAAAGCTATTTTTGAAATTAAAATCTACATTAATTAATGGGCTAAACTGCTCATTTATTGTAGCTGTTGCCACTTCATGCCTGGCTATATAATTATTCTGTACATCTCTTATATGGTTCAATCCGTCATCACCCGCAAGATAAAACAGGTTAGTACTGTAGGTGCCAATATTAAATGAGGAACGGTAAGCATGGTTAATGGTTATGGAACGAAGATATTTTTGTACAAAACCAAGTTTCGATAAACCATCATATGTTATTCTCCAGTTTGGCATTATTGCCCATATAGAAGGAAATGGAGTGAGAGATATTTTTTCGGGATCCCGTCCGGAGTAGGCAGCAAGAAAAGCAGGTATTAACACCTCCTGTGATGTAATCTCATAGCCATCTTTATATTCGCCATCACCGGGAATATAGCTATTATCAATATTTCCTCTCTTGTCTGCCAGCCGACTTGAGATAACCTTTGTATATTCCTTAAACCGGTTAAAATTTTCTGATTTATACTGGTTACTACTTTTTATTTTTTCAAATGCAGTACCCCATGTTAATGTTGACATACTAAAGTTCCCGGAAGTCATCATATTTCTTGTACTATCAGGAAAATTTCCATATCTGTCTGCAATATAATAGGCATTCTCATTCCTGGAAAACCTCCTGTTTGCTGTCAGGTCTATCCTAAGTCCGTTAATTGGTTCAATTGTACTACGAATATTCAAATTATCGGTATGGGTTAGCACAAATGGAGTATTCAGCAAGGTATCAGTTGTAAGCCAACCATTCCTTACCGCTTTTTCTGCAAAATTCCGATCCTGGTATCCCATAATAAACAGCCATCCTGGTGCCAGCTGACCATTATATTGGTTCATCCCCACGTATTCTGCATGTGGCATGAATCCGGGTAATAATGTGCCCTGATTCCCTGAATATGAAATTGATACATTTCTCACTCCCATTAAAAACCTTGTTAAATTCTCTGCAATAATCACAACAGGACTTTCAGTTTTCTCAATTTTACCTTCAATTACAAACCTCACATCATCATAATTATCACCTGCCGTAAATGTTATCTTCCGGTTATTTTCTACCTCTACTTTGCCTGTAATTTCCTGGTTAGCGTTATCATAAACCTTTACATCTACATCTTCAGTCATTAGCTTGTGATAAATTGATCTGGGTTCATCAGCTTTTAGTTTCACATGCTCTCTCCTATATGTAACAGTCTTATACTCAACTTCTTTTCTGGTACGGCTCCTGCCGCTGTACTTCTGGTTAATTTTTTTAAGGAATCCTGCCTTATTATACAGGTTAAGCATATTTAACTGACCATTAATCTGAGTAGTATTAGAATTACGAATTGTATTACCAAGTTCAATATTTAATGAATCCTGAAATACCGGCCCAACATCCCAATTATAATTTGCACTATACCTTGCAGTTGCTGACACCCAGTTTAAAAAAGGCAACTTGTTTATCGGGATTCTGTAACTTGCATTGATAACATGATGATACTGTGTTGTTCTTCCAAAATCCTTCAGGTTTATAAGTACTGAATCTTTCCATGTTTCGTAATGATCTTTGTATCTGTCTCTATCCACTCCACCTTCAGGTTCATCTATTCTTGCTATAGCATTAGCTGAAAAATCCACCTTAAGAGATTTCGTTATATCATATTTAACATCATAAAAGCGATTCCATTCAAAATCCTTTCTGAATGTGGGTTTAATCTTAAGCAAGGGATTATTAATATTTCTTGTTTTCACCTCGTCATAATGCCTGTACAGGTCAGTTCTGAAGGATATATGATTGGGAAAGAGATTAAAATTAAAATCTTTGATTAGCCTGAATGCCGGAGATCTCAGAAACTTAACTTTTTTAAAAGGTGCAATATTTTTTTGGTTTTTATTATATACATAACTTATCCCCCCACGATAATTACGTTCCAGATCAATTTCAGTATTAATATTACTGGAATAATACTCGTTGAATGAATAATTAACCGACCAGTTGGAAATACTCCACAAATGGGGTTTTCCTCCGGACCCACCTATACTTACATTGGTAAGATTAATGCTTTTCCGCCGTGTATAATCCTGAGAGATATTAACAATCGAATCTCTTTCTCTTTGAGTTTCAGCATTATTAATAGCGTCTTTTAATGGTATATCCGGATCGAGCGGGTTGTATTGCGGATTTATCATTCCTTCAGAATATCCAACATAGAGTGGTATCCTGATATTAGCTTTTTTAGGGAAGAACTTGCCTAACTCAAGATTTGATGATATATCATACCTGAGTTCTTCTTCTTTACTCCGTTCATTCACTTTCTTATCAATACTACCCCAACCCGGTTTGCTGGTTGATCCTGCCAGATCAATTGTTCCAAAATCAGCAAGTTTGGCCTGCAGCCGGGCATTAGCTGCCCATCCTCCCTCTTCATTGAAATCTGATAAACGTAATTCGTTCAACCACACCTCTCCCGATTTAGGTTGTCCATCATCGTTTTGAAGGTCTCTGCTACGTTTTGGATTCCTCACTCCAATCATGATAGTTCTGATATTACTCATATTTGGATTACCTGACACTTTCACCCTGTTGTTACCATGGTAATATTCAAACACATCAGAGGCTTTAAGATTGGAGCCCTCACGTCTCAATTCCCTGTTTCTTGCCTGCTTTGCTTCCTGGAATATTTCAAGAGGGATATCAAACATATTCTCATCGGGCCAGACAATCCGCCTGTCAGATTCCAAATCATTATTATACCTTCCGCTTGCCGGAGGGGTAAGTTTCAATGATACTTCATATTCATAAAAATTATTTTTATAATCAGACCCAAGTCTCATAAATACAGTCAGTTCACCATCGTATAAAGGATCATCAATAAGAGATTCTCCATGCACAAACATCTGAATTCGCCGATACTGCCTGATATCAAGACTCACATTCTTAAAAGCTGCTTTCGCATCTCCATCTTCAAGATCATGGACCTTTAGCACAATTGATTGCTCATTTAATTGCCTGAGTTGCGGATTAGTAGGATCTATTACCCTGCTTATCCCCGGTGGTAATACATAATTAACAGGTTTTTTATGAGCATTCTCTTCAATGTTTACAGATGAAATATCAAACCTTGCCTCTGCCGGTTCAGGTATTGTAATTCTCTCTCCACCACCAAGAAGAGATAAATTATACTTTCTCCATTCGCCTCTGACAAGGTCAAGTTTAGCAAATCGCAGGTTAACCTTCTCCTGAAAACCCCTGAGATACATTCTCATGAACCTTATCGATTTGAAACCTTGAATATTCCCGACAATATTTTGATAATCATTTAATGGTATCCTGAATTGATACCAGTTCACTTCAGATTGTTCTCCATTGGCAAAAGTAATTGCAGCAGGCACAACATCAATAATATGGTTTTTCCCAATTTCAAGATCCTGTGGTCTGAGACTAACATGATACTGATAGTAACTCTCAGATTCACTGAGAGTATTGTCACGGTTAATATCTTCAACATTAGGTAATGTGGAGCCAGTTGTCGGATATGATTCATCTGATTGTTCAGAGGTTGGAGAATTTCCTTCAAGTCCGTTATAGTTTTTATATCGTTCAAGAATATCCAGTCTTAAAGCATCATAATCACTCCCCCTGAAATAATGAAAATCATCGCTCGAAGGATCATCTAAAATTTCAGTAAATACTTCAGGATCAACCATTGTTTGCAGAGAATCAAGATAACTATTAAAAAAACCGGATTCATCCTCATCCCGGAGCCCATCAAGTCCCACATCCTGATACCGTCGCGAATCAGGATCATTATCAAAAGCATTAACCAGTGACTGTGTAACAGGAACACGTCCCCAGATTGTTGTATCCACCAGAGTGGCAAGGGGAGTTGTTGGTAATCCGTTTTCAAAACTTTTCCGTGAATCTTTTAAAATATCTTCCGAAATATTACCAAGGTTGAAATATAACTCACCACCCGAATGCCCTTCATTTTCCACGTATGGATCCATCAGCCAGAATTCAATAAACTGGATATTGGCAGCTTCAAAATCATTAGTAGG
>JADFUQ010000269.1 GCA_015222065.1 Bacteroidota bacterium | reverse complement strand
ATTCCAACATTCCAACATTCCAGTATAACTACGTATTATCTTAAAGAACCCTTATTATTTACCAGTAATCACATGGATTAATATTATTTACTGATGAATTATTATGTAAATTAGCATAGAATTCATGAATTTTTCAGGTTAGTTGTTATTAATTAAATAAAAGTCTGATTAACAGCAAAGCAGATGATTGACAGGGTTACGATTGAAAAGATAATGGACAGTGTTGAAATTGTTGAAGTGGTACAGGATTTTGTTACTCTTAAGAAAAGGGGAGTAAATTATGTTGGACTCTGTCCGTTTCATAATGAAAAAACTCCCTCTTTTACCGTTTCCCCGTCAAAAGGCATATATAAATGTTTTGGTTGTGGTAGCGGAGGTAATGCAGTAAACTTTATTATGGAGCACGAACATTTAAGTTATCCGGAAGCACTTAAATTCCTGGCCGGGAAATATAATATTGAAATTGTTGAGAAAGAACTTACAGCCGAAGAAGTTGAGCAAAAGAATCAGCGGGAGAGCATGCTGATTTTAACGAAATTTGCTGCTGGTAATTTTCACGAGAATTTATTTAAACATCAGGAAGGGATATCTGTTGGGTTAAGTTATTTTAAAGAAAGGGGCTTTCGTCATGAAATATTAAAAGAGTTTAGTATTGGATATTGCCTGGAACAAAAGGATTCATTTACCAAAACTGCTCAAGAGTCGGGTTATAAACTGGACTACCTTGTTCAAACCGGTCTTACTATAAAAAGGGAAAATTTCACATTTGACCGTTTTAATGGCAGGGTTATTTTTCCTATTCATAGTTTGTCCGGACAGGTAATTGGGTTTGGAGGGAGAATATTAAAAAAAGAAACAAAAGCAGCTAAATACATAAATTCACCTGAATCGGATATTTACCACAAAAGCAGAGTATTATACGGTATTTTTCAGGCAAAGAAAGAAATTGTTAATTCAGAAAACTGTTTTTTAGTTGAAGGATATACTGACGTTCTTGCAATGCACCAGGCCGGTATTCACAATGTTGTAGCTTCTTCGGGCACTTCACTTACCGAAGATCAAATTCGGCTTATTAAGAGATTTACACCAAATATAACAATTCTATTTGATGGAGATGAAGCCGGTATTAAAGCCTCGCTAAGAGGGATTGATCTTATTCTTGAAGAAGGTTTAAATATTAAGGTAATATTATTACCACCGGGAGAAGATCCGGATTCCTATTCCCGGAAACTTAGCAGTAAGGAATTTATAGAATTTCTTGCAGCAGAAGCAACTGATTTTATCCGTTTTAAAACCAATCTTTTACTTAAAGATGCAGGAAATGATCCGGTGAAAAGGTCATCCCTGATACGAGATATTGTTCAATCAATTGCTGCTATTCAGGAAAGTATAAACCGATCGGTTTATATAAAAGAGTGCAGTACGTTGTTGAAAGTTGATGAAGGGGTATTAAACTCGGAGGCAAATAAGATCCGCAGGAAAAGAGCTGAACAAAGATATCGCCATATTACAAGGCAAGAAGAAGAAATAAAGGAGAAACCCGGAAAAAAGCAACAACAAGTCTTTCAGGAAACAACAGATGTCCAGGAAAAAGAGATCATTCGATTGCTTTTATTGTATGGTAACCGGGATTTTATAGAAATCTATACCGATGAAGAAGAAGAAGCTAAAACATTAACTGTGACAGAATTTGTTATAAATGAAATAACTAATGATGAATTGGAGTTTGACCATCCTGTTTGCAGGCAAATATTTGAAGAGATTCAGCATATACAAAATAATGAACAAAAAATTGAAGAAAAGTATTTTATTAACCATCAGGATCAGACTATTAGTGATATGGTAGCCGAACTATTGAGTCCGGCTCCTGAAATAAGTAAGATTTGGTCAAAACATGAGAGTTATATAGAAACAGAAGAAATGAAGCTAAAAGAGGTAATACCGGAAATCCTCATTGCATTCAAGAATAAGAAGATAATGATTACAATTAAAAAGATTCAAGAGGAATTAAAAACAGCACAGGAACAACAAAAGGTTGAAGAAATTGAAAATTTGCAAACACGTTACATTTTGTTGAATGATCTTAAAAAACAGCTCTCAAAAGACTTGGGTGAAAGGATAATTCTGTAACAAGAGATTAGGTGAGTAAGGTGAGTAGGTGAGTAGGTAAGTAAGGAAGAATAAAGAGTTTGAGGTTTGAAGAATGTTTGAGGTTAAGAAAAAAACAAACCAGTGACCAGTAACCAGCAACCAGAACCTTGAATTAAATTAGTTCCTTGTATGTTTAACAATATTTGCTACTTTTAACTAACTTAAAATGTTGTATGATGCCATGTAAGAACAACTTGATTTACAATAATTCAATTATTTATTCGTTGAGGAATATTTTTAAATCCCTTGTTAGTGTCATTATAATCAGCCACCTGTTTTTCAGTTGTCAAACCCGAGAGGAACAAAAGGTTAACCTCGATAAGGAAATCGAGGATCTCGGAGATATGTCCCGCAGTATTGAAGAAATGGTAAAAAACGAGAAGTCTATTTTTTACGGTTTATATTCTCCGATTGAAATAACAAGAATTTTTGAAAGTGTTGGGGCAGAATACACCCCGGCTATTCTTAATTCTACGAAAAATTCATCAAATTATTTAACCAGCTCAAAAATTGCCCTTAATCTTGGAATTTATGGTGTTGATCTGGGTTATACACAGTTGTTCAATTTGTCACAGGAATCAATAAATTATTGGACTGTGATTGAGAAACTAACAAATCAGTTAGGGATACCGGATGATGTAATTTATACCCCCCGGGAATCACTTGATAAAAATTTTAATAATCCGGATTCTTTAATACAAATTGCAACAGCAACTTTTGCTATTGTGAAAAATCACCTGAAGGAACAAAACAGGGAAAGTGCAGCTGCAATGATCATAATAGGAGGATGGGTTGAAGCATTATACATCGCAACCGAAGCACTATATAATGAAGAAAATCCTGATCCGGAAATTATTTCTATTATCGCTGAACAAAAATACTCTTTGAATTCCCTGGTAAATTTAGCTAAAAACTACCACCATGACACAGAGGTTGCAATTTATTACAGGAAATTAAGATTACTGCAAAACTATTTTAGGGAATTTGATATTTATTATAAAAAAAATGATCTCAGTATTGATACAGTTAATAAAGTAATCGTCACATCAGGGAATAAAATTGATATTACTAAAGATAATATTTTGCAAATAAAAAATCTAATCAGAAAAACCAGGGACGAAATCATAAATTAGTACTGCGTTTCATTAAAACATATACATATTTATCTTATTCTTAAAATTCCAAATGACAAGTACCAAATAACAACTGATCCGCCAGCTGGCGGAGACCTCATGAACACCTTTGAAAATTAATTATTTTGTGAATAAATAAATATCAAATTCTAATGTTCAAAAAAACAAAAAATAAGACGTAAAAATAATATGTCGGTTAATTCTGTTTTGATTTTTGTGAATTGAGATTTGTCACCATGGGGTTATATGTTACTATTTTATTGAAGCGTTATATTAGGTTGTTTAATTTGTTTTCCTGCAGACATTAAACAGATTAATATTTTAATTATTCTTGAATAAATTGTATATTTAAACCATTATTATATGTATAAAAAGAAGAAATAAATGAAAAGCACTAAAATTATCCGAACCTTTGTTTTATCTGTGATTATAGGAGGACTTCTTTTTACGGTCTATTCCTGTAAATCACGGTCAGATAAAGAAAAAACCGGGGAAAAAATGCTTCTGAAACCTGCGGCTAAAGAAGCAATAAAAAGTGAACTTAAAGAGTTTATATATCCCCTGCCAACATCATTTGAAGTAATAGAAATGATAAATGATCTGGAAATAGGTTATGACATTGGAATATCAAATCTTACAGAAAATGCTGATCAATATTTCACCGAAGCAAAAAAAGCCATTAATCTTGGTATTTATGGTGCTGATCTTGCCTATGCCAGTACCTACCAGATGAAACAGGAAGTAATGCTATTTCTTGAAACTTCCAGAAAACTAGCTGATGATCTGGGAATTGCAAGTATTTATAATGAAGAGCTTATTAGTGAAGTAGAGAACAGTATTGATAAAAAAGAAAAATTGGTTGATCTTATAACAGATTCATTTTACGACATTTATTCACAACTGAATCAAAATGGGAAAGCAAATCTTGCTTTACTTGGTGTTGCAGGAAGTTGGGTAGAATCTCTGTTCATTACAACCCAGGTCTCTGCTAATGTCTATCATAATATCGGACTTGTGAAAATTATTCATAAACAAAAAACCTCATTGGAAACGCTTATGAATATTTTAAATGATAATAAAGGAGATGAAAAAATTGATAAAATAATTAAAGAATTAACCCCTTTGTATAATATCTATGAAACCGTAGATGAAAATCTTAGTGAAAAGCAGGTTAATACTATAGTAATGGAAGTTAAAAAAATAAGAACGCAACTCGTTACAAGTTAGTATAAAAACATATTATTTTACAGCCCATACTTGCGTATGGGCTTTTTTTATTTTATTATTACTGTTAGTTTAACAATTTTGTATAATACTGCGAGATGCTAATGCCATGAGTGAGTCAATTATTAATGCTTTAATGCACCTGTTCGCTATTGTTGCTATAGTGAACAGGAAAGAGGTTACACAGAAGGGTAAAACTATTGTTAAAGCATATCTGGAACGTTACCTGAACGAGCAACTTACTTTAGAATACCTGAAGCTTTTTGATAATTATCAGGATTTCTATAAACGTGAAACAACACAGGAAAACCGGGAAGATCAGCAAAACAACCAGGCTCTTATATCATTCCAGACAACAAATGTTTGCAGACAGATAAGTAAAGAATTGCGTCGTAATGAACGGATAATTGTTTTGCTGCAATTGATTGAATTTATTAATGAAGACAATGTAGTATCTCAACAGGAAAAAGACTTTATTAATATTGTTGCACGGACTTTTAACATTTCCAGTGAAGAATTCAAAGACATTCTGGCTTTTATTCTTGGAGAAGGGATAGAAAAAATCAACAGGGAAAATATGCTGACTATTGATAATCGCATTACAGAATGGTCGGATAGTATTGCCTGGTTTATGACAAAAAAGAAACAACCCCACCAGGAAGAGAAGCATCTATTCAGAGAAAACCTGTATGGAAAGATTGTAGTGTTGTTTATCCGGAGTATTAATTCTTATGTATTTAAATATTTTGGCGGACTTAATTTGTTCATGGAAGGACATCAGATTATCCCTGAACTGCTTTATTTTTTCAGACCCGGAGCTATTATAAATGGACCAAATATAAAATCGATTTATTATCATGACGTTGCTGTAAGATTTCTTTCCGAAAAACCGGGTATCATCTTTTCAGGAGAAAAAATCGAATTCAAATTTAAAAGAAGTGAAAACGGGATACATGAATTTAGTTTTTATGAAGAATCAGGTCAGCTTATAGGAATAATGGGTGGCAGTGGTGTTGGTAAAACCACTTTACTAAATATTCTGAATGGGACCCAACAACCAAATAGCGGACAGTTGCTGATTAATGGCCATAATGTATATCGTTACAGGCATATATCCAAAGGTCTTATTGGATATGTGCCACAAGACGATCTGTTATTCGAAGAACTCACGGTGTTTCAAAACCTGTACTATAATGCACGGCTCTGTTTTAGTGATTCAGATAAAAATGAAATTATTAGAAAAGTATTAAGCATCCTGCAGGATCTGGATCTTGAAGATATAAAGGATTTACAGGTTGGTAATCCACTGAAGAAATTAATTAGCGGAGGACAACGAAAAAGGTTAAACATCGGTCTTGAATTAATGCGTGAGCCGTCTGTACTCTTTATTGACGAACCTACTTCCGGATTATCTTCAAGTGATTCTGAAAAGATCGTGTCCCTGTTAAAGAAGCAGACAGAAATGGGAAAGTTGGTTATTGCAAATATTCATCAACCTTCTTCAGATGTCTTCAAACAGTTTGATAAAATATGGATCCTTGATCGTGGAGGATATACTATCTATACAGGGAATCCAATTGATGCTATTGTTTACTTTAAGAAAACTATTGCACAGGTAAATGCAGCCGAAAGTGAATGTCCTACATGCGGCAATGTTAACCCGAACGAAATATTAAGAATTGTTGAAACAAAAAAGATAGATGAATTTGGACAACCTTCGGGAGAAAGAGTATTTTCTCCTGAATCATGGTATGGGAAGTATAAAGAAAAAATTGAAACGAATAATGTAACAGGCAAAAAACAAGAACCTCTTCCGGAATCTAATTTTAAAATCCCCGGTGCATATCAACAGTTCAGAACTTTTCTTGTAAGAAATATTCTGGCAAAAATCACAAATATTCAATATATAATTCTAAACATATTTGAAGCACCTCTGTTGGCATTTATCCTGGGATATTTCTCTAAATATGTAAAAGACTCTGAATATATATTTTCTGAAAACAAGAATTTAGCGGTATTCCTTTTTATGAGTGTAATTGTTTCATTATTCATAGGTATTACTGTTAGTGCAGAGGAAATTATTCGTGACAGAAAAATATTAAAACGCGAATCTTTTCTTAATCTTAGCTGGGTAAGTTATGTGAATTCTAAAATCTTTTATTTGTTTATGCTTTCTGCAATCCAAACTCTTTTGTTTGTTATTGTTGGCAATGCAATTCTTGAAATTAAAGGAATGACTTTGAGTTTTTGGATTGTACTCTTCTCTACCTCCTGTTTTGGTAATATGGTAGGATTGAATATTTCTTCAGGGCTGAATTCAGTGGTTGCAATTTATATTTTAATTCCATTGATCCTGGTTCCACAAATTTTACTTGGTGGAGCCATGATTTCTTTTAATGATTTACATAAAAGTATTACAAATGAGAAAGTTACTCCTGTGATAGGTGATATAATGACAACCCGGTGGGCCTACGAAGCACTTATGGTTGAGCAGTTTAAGAACAATAAATTTGAGAAATATTTTTTTGATCAGGAACAGATAAATCAAACGGCTTCTTATTATACCTCATTCTGGTTGCCCAATATTGTATCAAGAATAGATGAATGTTTAAGAATTATTGAAGAAGACAGGGAAGACACAAATCTGACAGGGAAACTTGAAATAATTAAAAATGAATTAGAAAAACTTCCGGTTAACTTTGAACTTCCTCCATTTGAACAGATTGATTCTATTAAAAAAGAAAGTTTCACTCCCGAATTGGCAGAGGAGATAAACGGGTATCTCTATTTTATTAGGATGCATTTTATTGATCTGGCTAACCAGGCTGTTACAAGTAAAGAAAATAAATACCAGTCCCTGGTTGATTCTTTGGGAAGAGATGCTATGTTATTATTAAAACAGAGATATTATAATAACCAGATTGCCGATGTTGTAACAAATAAAAACAGGATTGAAAAAATAGCAGAGACAGAAAATGAACTGGTTAGAAAAAAAGATCCTGTTTTTATGATTCCGGAATCAAACATAGGACGTGCACACTTTTATGCCCCGGTTAAAATTATTAATAATCAAAGGGTAGAAACAATCTGGTTTAATATCATATTTATATGGCTTACTTCCACCATACTCTATTTTGCATTATTAGCAGATATGCTGCGGAAGCTTATGAACTATTTTGAGAATATTATGCTCAAACGAAAATAATAATGGTTTATCTCTGACACACTAGAAACGTTGTTGATTCATACCATGTCATTACAGTGAAAACAGAAGCTGTGATCAGATTTCACTTCGGAATTCATAATTAAAACAGCAGTATCAATTAAAAAGCTTAACAAAAGTTTCATCCAATGTTTAGAAACTATTTGATAGTAACACTTCGAAGTCTGTTCAAAAACAGAGTGTTTACATTGATAAATGTCCTTGGACTAGGCATGGCTCTGTCTATTAGCATTGTAGCATATTTTAATTATGTGTTTAGTTCTGATTTTGACGGGCAACATATTAACCGTGATGAAATATACAGGGTAAACAGTCTGCGCGATATGGAAGGACGTTTGCAGGAGTATGGAATTGTTCCTGCTACTTTGGGCCGGGAAATAAAAAAAGATATTACCGGAATCGATAATCTTAATCGTATTCTCAGGTCGAGATCTCCGGTGAAAACGGACCGGGAAATATTTAATAAAAATATTGCTTATGTCGACCCTGAATTTATGGATGTTTTTACTATTCCTCTAATATCAGGTACGAAGCAGGCAATTGTTGATAAAAACAAAGTACTTATAAGCGAAGAACTATCCGGAATCCTCTTCGGGAATCAATATCCTTCAGGACAATCAATTTCAATATTTAATGATGATAATAAAGAGTTTGTTTACATGATAGCCGGAGTTTTTGAAAATTTGCCATTTAATTCCAGCTTCAGAATGGATGTGATCACACATTTCGATAATTTTCTGCAAATGTGGGATATTAATGATACCGATTGGAAATCGTGGGCAAACTGTTTGTTCATCCAGGTTAAGGATTCTTCAAAGCTGGGAGGTATTAAAAAATCACTCATCAGGTATAATGAAATCCAGAATTTAGCACGCGAAGATTTCCAAATTAAGGATTATAACCTTGTACCACTTAAAGATGTTGGAGATAATACAAGGAATATCTGGGCAAATGGTCTGTTCCCCGGCCTTCACCCTGCACAAAAAATTGCTCCATCAATTATGGCTATTTTAATCCTTCTGATAGCCTGTTTCAATTTCACAAACACTGCAATTGCTTCAGCAGGCAAGCGGCTTAAAGAGATTGGTATCCGAAAGGTTGTTGGGGGTCATAAAAACCAGCTTTTTGTTCAGTTTTTTACTCAGAACCTTATAGTTTGCTTTTTAGCCATGTTAGTGGCTATACCGTTGGCAAAGGTTCTTGTACCTGCATACAGCAGCTTATGGGAATATATGAGTATTCAATTAACCTTTACTGAGCATCTGAGTTTTTGGGCGTTTATGGTAATACTCCTTATGTTTAGTGGATTCATGGCAGGAACATATCCTGCATTATATATCAGCTCATTCAAACCTGTCGCAATCCTTAACAGAACAACAAAAATAGGATCAGCCGGAAAAATGTCGCTGATATTGCTTACATTTCAGTTCTTTATCTCTGTTATGGCTGTTTTCATGGGTATAGTATTAACCCGAAATGCGAAATACCAGGATACACTGGATCTTGGATATGACCGTAATAATCTGATTGTTGTTCCAATAATAACTTCACAGTATGATATATTCAAACAGGAAATAGTCAAAAACCCAAAGATTACTTCAATTGCCGGTACCCAGGAACATATCGGTTTTGGCAGTTACCGCCGTACTGTTAAAGATGAGAATATTCAGCTTGAAATAAATGTAATGGATATTGGACCCATTTATGCGGAAACAATGGGTTTACGGTTACTCGAAGGCCGCAGTTTTTCATTTAAGCGTGAAGAAGCAGACAGACAGGGTTCAATAATAGTAAATAAAAAGTTGGTTGAAAATTTTGGATGGACACAACCAATAGGTAAACAAATTTATATGAACGATACCCTGCAATTAACAGTTATAGGAGTTGTTAAAGATTTTTATATAAATGGTGTCTGGTCACCAATTGATCCAACACTGATCAGGCTGGTAAAAACAAAGTTTTATTATAATATGGTGGTAAGAACTGAGCCCGAAAACCTCCCAGCAGTTCAGACTTTTTTGAAAGAAACATGGAATGAGTTGTTACCTAACTATCCATATGTGGGCCGGTTTCAGGAAGACACAATGGAAGAGGCAAAAACAATAAACAGAAGTATTAAACAGGTGAACATATTTCTCGCTATCGTTGCAACATTTTTATCTCTTATAGGCCTGTATACCCTGGTTTCTCTAAATATTATTTCCCGCACAAAAGAAATTGGTATTAGAAAAGTGATGGGAGCTTCAATCCATAGGATAATAGTTTTACTAAACAAACCATTTATGTTAATAATTGCTATAGCGTTATTCTTTGGCCTTATCGGGGGATATTATTTATCTGAAATGTTCCTTGACAGTATATGGGATCATTTTCTCGATTTCACTGCAGATCTGTTCATCTGGCCGGTTCTTTTAATGTTTTTTGTGGGGATAGTTACAATTAGCAGTAAAGTTTATCATGCAGCTATCAAAAATCCTGCTGACTCATTGAGAAATGAGTGATAAAGCTAAACTCTCGATTGCCAGCCTGTTGAAAATAATCATTACGCCTGTTATAAAAAAATAGTTTCTATTAAAACTAAATTCCCGGGATTTCCACTGTTTCTGTATTGAGATATTCAAAATTGCAAAATAAAAAATCATATCTCCGTGTCATAATCTTAATTACAAGTTGAGGGTCCCCTGTATTTTGAAAAGTGTAGAAACAGGCGTTATTTAATAAATGAAATAAGGCTGACATTTATTGCAAAACAAAACTACAAAAGGTAAATTTGTGAAACGGTGTTTTATTTATTAACAAACTTTAGAAAAGAATTATGAAAAAATTAACAATTTTATTACTTACAGGAGCATTCCTGTTAGGAACCTCCAATCTGTTTTCACAGGAATGTGTATTTTATTCACCTGTTGAAAAAGGAACAGTTTTGAAGTATAGTAACTATGATAAAAAAGACAAACTAACGGGAACTACAACTCAAACAGTAATTGATAACTATGTTGAAGAAGGAGTCCAAACTGTTAAATTAAGAAATGAATATCAAGGCGTGGATATGGATTCTGCCTTTGTCAGGGAACTTGAAATGAAATGTAAGGACGGGAAATATTATGTGGATATGGAAAGTTATATCGGAGAAAGTACGCTGGTCCCATATTCAAATATGGAAACTACTTTTGAGGTAGAAAACATGACCATTCCTGCTAAGCTGAAAGCTGGGGAAATTCTTGATAACGGGAGAGTTACGGCTACTATAAGCCACAATGATATGAAAATTATGACCATTTCCGTGAATATTTCAAACAGAAAAGTTGAAGCAAAAGAAGATATTACCACACCGGCAGGAACGTTTGAGTGTTATAAAATATCATACGACATATCAACAAAAATGATAATTACTATAAAAGCAAGTACTGTTGAATGGTATGCTAAAAATATTGGTGTGGTTCGGACAGAATCATATAACAAAAAGGGAAAACTGACAGGATATACCTTGCTAACAGGATTTCAGAAGTAAGAGGAAGAGCAAAGAACGGAGAGCAAAGAGCAAAGGATTCCGCCAAAGCATAATTTATAGCTTTTAACATATTACGTATAATTTTTTGGAATAAAGGGAAAAGATGGGAAAATTCATTTTAGCTCTCGACTCGGGAACGACCAGTAACAGAGCTATTCTTTTCGATCATTCAGGCAGGATAATAAATAGTTCGCAACGTGAATTTAAGCAAATTTTTCCGGAACCGGGTTGGGTAGAACATAATCCGGAAGAGATCTGGTCAACCCAGAAATTTGTGGTTCGCAATGTGCTTGAAAAGCAAAATATTACAACTGAAGATGTTGCTGCAATAGGTATAACTAACCAACGGGAAACTACCCTGGTATGGGAAAGGGAAACCGGAAAACCTATATACAATGCTATTGTATGGCAGGACAGGAGAACAGCAGGTTATTGCGATCAGTTGAAAAATGAGGGCATTGATAAGTTGATAAAAGAAAAAACGGGTCTTATTATTGACGCCTATTTTTCCGGATCAAAAATAAAATGGATCCTTGATAATGTTCCCGGGGCGAGAGAAAAAGCAGAAAAAGGGAAACTCGCTTTTGGTACTATTGATACCTGGTTGATCTGGCGGCTTACACATGGGAAAAAACATGTTACGGATGTTACAAATGCCAGCAGAACAATGCTTTTTAATATTCACAATTTGACCTGGGATAAAAAACTACTGGAGATTTTTAATATCCCTGCAAGTATGTTGCCTGAGCCAAAACAAAGCAGCGAAGTGTATGGTAATACTGTAAAGGAGCATTTTGGCGGAGAAATTCCAATATCAGGTATTGCGGGTGATCAGCAGGCAGCACTTTTCGGACAAATGTGTGTTGAGAAAGGAATGGTGAAAAACACTTACGGGACAGGATGCTTTGTTGTTATGAATACCGGAAATGAAGCGATACTATCTAAATATAATTTGCTAACTACCATCGCATGGCAAATTAACGGGGAAGTTACATATGCACTGGAAGGGAGTATTTTTATAGGAGGTGCGGTTGTTCAATGGTTAAGAGACCAGTTACATATAATTAAATCATCATCTGAAATTGAAAAATTAGCAGCCAGTGTTAAGGATAACGGAGGTGTATATTTTGTGCCTGCTTTTGTCGGACTGGGTGCTCCTCACTGGGACCAATATGCAACAGGTATTATTATTGGGATTTCCCGCGGCACATCTGATGCTCATATTGCCAGAGCCGGACTGGAAGCTATTGCGTTGCAATCAATGGATGTGATTAACACAATGGCAAAAGATTCAGGGGTAGATCCTTCTGAACTCAGAGTTGATGGTGGCGCTTCGGTAAATAACTTGCTAATGCAAATACAGTCAAATGCTATTAATAAAAAAGTAGTTCGCCCGGTAATTACCGAAACCACAGCACTGGGAGCTGCTTACCTTGCCGGATTAGCAATTGGTTTCTGGAATAATGTTGAGGAAATTAATAATCAATGGCAGGAAGATAAAATATTTGAGCCGGATATTAATTCTTCAGATTTTTCCAAAGTAGTAGCAAACTGGAATAAAGCACTTGAACGGAGTAAGGGATGGTATGAAAGTTAAAAGTGAAGAGTTTAAGGTTTGAGGTTTGAAGAATGTTTGAGGTTGAAGAAAAACCTGAAACCTGAAACTTGAACTCGTAACACTAAACTGAACTTATAAATGAATAGAGAATCGGTTCTTAAAAATATAAAAGAAACTAAAAAAAAATGGGATGTGCTTGTAATTGGTGGTGGTGCAACCGGACTTGGCACTGCTCTTGATGCTGCATCAAGGGGATTTAAAACACTGTTACTGGAACAACATGATTTTGCAAAAGGAACCTCAGGCAGAAGCACCAAACTAGTTCATGGCGGAGTAAGATATTTACAGCAGGGCGATGTTTCATTGGTCTTTGAAGCATTAAAAGAGAGGGGATTAATGTTCCAAAATGCCCCGCATCTTGTTAGAAATCAGTCGTTTGTCATTCCGATTTATGAATGGTGGGGAGGCCCGTTTTACACCGTGGGACTAAAGGTATATGATTTTATGGCGGGGAAATTAGGATTGGGTCCATCAAGACATATTTCAAAAGAAGAAACTATTAAAATTCTGCCTACTGTTGAACGAAATGGATTAAAAGATGGTTTGATTTATCATGATGGTCAGTTTGATGATGCGCGTATGGCGATAAGCCTTGCACAAACATGTGTGGATTATGGTGGTGAGGTAATAAATTACATAAAAGTGATAAAAATCTGTAAGGAAAAGGACCTGGTAACCGGTGTGATTGCAAAAGATATAGAGAGCAATGTTGATTACACAATAAATGCAAAGGTTGTGATAAATGCAACAGGGGTTTTTGCCGATGAAGTAAGAAAAATGGATGACCCGGCGGCAAAAAATATGATAAGCCCAAGTGTGGGAATTCATTTGGTTATTGACAAATCCTTCCTGCCCTCCGATCATGCAATTATGGTACCTCATACAAGTGATGGCAGAGTGTTGTTTGCTGTACCATGGTATAACAAGGTAATACTGGGTACTACCGATTCTCTTGTTGATAAGCCTTCTTTAGAACCCAAAGTGTCAGATGAAGATATTGACTTTATCCTGAATAATGCAGGACAATACCTGTTAAAGCAACCTTTAAGAAAAGATATTCTAAGTGTGTTTTCAGGGTTAAGACCCCTGGCTGCTCCTGAAGAGGGGGAGGGCAAAGCAACAAAGGAGATATCAAGAAGTCATAAAGTGCTTATTTCAATTTCGGGACTTATTACTATTATCGGTGGTAAATGGACAACATACCGCAAAATGGCAGAAGATACTATTGAAAAAGCAATTATGGTAGGTGAATTGCCGGAAAGAAAATGTGTTACTTCCCATTTGTTGATACATGGCTATAATATAAATAAAGAAGACTATAATGACCCGATGACTACATATGGACTTGACCGGAAAAAAGTTCTAAGTATTGAAGAAGAATCTGATAAATTCAAAGGATTTTTAAGTGAGTCTCTTCTAATAAGAAAAACACAGGTAATATGGGCTGTCAGAGAAGAAATGGCAAGATCGCTGGAAGATGTTCTTGCAAGAAGAACAAGGGCTCTTTTCCTGGATGTAAAAGAAAGCTTGCGTATTGCACCGGAAACTGCTCAGTTAATGGCTGGAGAATATGGTTTTGATAGTAGTTGGATTGATGGTCAATTGTCTGAATACAACGAGCTTGCTAAAGGATATTTTGCAACCAGTAACCAGTAACCAGTAGGAATTAAAAAGCTGATAGTTTTATAAACCCATAAGATTGATATTATGATTGAATATTTTGCGGAATTCATAGGAACTTTTATTCTTATTCTTTTAGGTAACGGAGTAGTAGCAAATGTTGTATTAAAAAACACTAAGGGAGAAAATGGTGGGTGGTTTTTAATATCAGCTGGATGGGGCATGGCTGTGTTTATTGCCGTATTCACTATCGGTCCTGTTAGCGGGGCTCATATAAATCCTGCTGTAACACTGGGTCTGGCTTTTTCCGGATTGTTTGCATGGTCGCAGGTGGTACCGTTTATAATAGCACAAATGCTTGGTGCAATGGCTGGTGGCTATCTTGTTTATCTGTTTTACCACGACCATTTTATAATAACTGAAAGTCAGGATTCTAAACTGTGCTGTTTTTGTACTCTCCCCAATATAAGGAATTACAAAAACAATTTTATATCTGAGATGGTCGGAACTTTTGTTCTCGTATTCGCTGTTTTGTTTGTTAATTTACCCAGTGTTGAAATTGAGGGAATAGATAATGTAAAGGTTGGGTTAGGTTCATTGGAAGCATTACCTGTGGGTTTGGTGGTATTTGCCATTGGTATGAGCCTGGGGGGAACAACCGGTTATGCCATTAACCCGGCCCGTGATCTCGGTCCGCGTATTGTTCATGCGATCATTCCTATGAAAAGCAAAAGAGACAGTGATTGGGGTTATTCCTGGATACCTGTAATGGGTCCGATTACCGGAGCAGTTATCGCAGCTTTGCTTTATTATTTCATTATTTGGAATTCATAATGACGCGATCCGCCAGTCGGCGGAGAGCATATGACGTGAGCGTCAGCGAACATTTGACACGAGCGTTAGCGAGTTAGTTAAACCAGTAGGAAAATTTGGCCACCAGCCCACGGTTTTTTGTTTTAAAATCATCCGGCCAGGCGTTTTCAGTATATACAATATAGAAATCTGAAACAGGTGCAAAACGCCACTGGAATCGCATATTAACATTGAAATTATCAATCTGGTTATTGTACTGGGCAAAGGTTGTAAGGAAAAGTTTATCAGAAAATATAATATCTAGTCGTGGACCTATCAATACAAGTTCAGCACTGTTGTAAGGATCAGGTAACGAGATTTTGTGGTATGATGCAATAAGAGCGAGGCTTCCGTATGGTTGGATACGATAATTCAATTCACCATTAAGACTCAGGCGTGTGCCGTTAAAAAATCCTCCATATCTGGTAGAAACCACCCAATTAAATGATTTCCTGATATCTGAATTATAAGTCAGGGCAATTTCTTCCCAGTAAAACTCGCTTCCTGCAGTAAGACTGTCACCGCCGGTATTTGTAGGGTCAAAAGGTTGCTGCAGCTTAATATAGCCCTCTTCAAGCTCCAAAGAAAGCTTACTTCGGTTTAACCATTCTAAAGAATAGCTAAATTCAATTTCGCGGTCGGTGAGAGAAAGACCGGGGTTATAGAACATATCTATTTCGACAACAGGCCCATGGTTTGCGATTTTTTTTGAGTCGGGGAAAAATTTATATTTTACAGAAGGATTAACCTGGTAAAATCCTTTACGCCTTATATAACCAACTTCAGCCAGGTAATCGGTACCAACCCATGCCTGATCAAGAGAGAGCGAAACTTTTTGTGTTTCATAGGAAACCTGACCTGCCAGAGCAGAGGCATCACCTGAAGCATTAGGGTAGAATGACTGATGATAAAAAGCTTTTCCTGTCCAGCGACTGTCTGCACTCGAAAGGTTAAAATCAATACCTGCCACACGGTTATGTCCTGAATCAGAAATATCCTCTCCTGCCAGGGGAGATGTTATTTGCTTATTTATCATAAATGCGGTGATATTAGACCTGCTGAAAAGCTGTCGCTGGATAGCAGCAACCCCGAAATTGGCTGCACGGACACCATCTTTTGTTCCTGTTTGCATATCCATTAACCCTATTCGCCATTTTTCTCCAACTTGTCCGCTTAGTCTTGCTCCTGCCTGAACAGGATTTTGTAATCCGATACGCCGTGAGAAAAAAGGCCGGATATTTTCATTGCCAAGGCCAGCAAACAGATCACTGTTCTCGAGAAAGAATTGTCTTTTTTCCGGAAAAAAAAGCTCAAAACGATCCAGGTTTGTGCGCTGCCGGTCCACCTCAACCTGTGAAAAATCCGGATTAACAGTCAGGTCTAAATTCATAGATGTGGAAAGCGTAATTTTTGCATCCATACCAACTGCAGCATCAGGATCTGTTTTTTCTCCGTTTTCCACATCCCGGGTAGCTTTGGCAGACATATATGGGATCCATGAGAAGCGGGTACCTGATTTCGGTAACGGGCGATCCCATACCAATGCTCCTGTAAATGCCAGGTTAGCTGTCTGAAACTGTCTGGGTATTGGTGCCCAGCTTGATTTTTCAGCAGTTTTCAGATCAAGCCGGCTGAAACTGATTCCCCATTCGGTAACACCATCCCGATAACGAATACTTCTGAATGGAATTGCTATCTCGGCTACCCACCAGTCGGGATAATTCTTCACTGCCGATCGCCATTTTGTATCCCAGTCAAGAGACACAAAGCCCCCATTAGACTGCAGCCCGTCCCATTGAGCACCGGCTGCGTTTATACCAAAAGCAAACCCGTTGGTCTGATCATTATAAGTATCAATGAATGCAATAAAATTATCATTTTTCGGAAAACTCCAGTCTCTGCGTAAAGATTCCACAGGCCGTCTTCCCGGAAGGGTATCATAACAAATAACAGCGAGGTATAAATTTGATTTGTCATATGTAACCATAACCTCTGTTTGGGAAGCAGCATAGCCGGTATCTGTTGGCAAAACACGGTGAAAATTAACGGCTCGTTCCGCAATTGCCCATGGTTCTTCATCAGTTATACCATCAATAACAATCTCTGATGTGGTTTGATGGATATGAATACGATAAGCATCACGGTTAACGGCATTAACCTGACTAAAAAGAGGGGAACAGCTAAAGAGAAAAGCAGATGACAAAAAAGCAATAATAGATAATCTCATAAAATAATATCAATTTACCTGACCGTCATTTGCAGGTGGATGCTTTCTAATTTCGAAGCAAAATCCTGAATATTCTCGTTTTTTGGGTAGTAAACACGAACCTGTATGGAAATTCTATTACGTTTTTAAACACCAGAAACAACAACATCGGTAAAAACCAGACTAGGCATATGCCGGGAAGAATAGATCCAGGGGTCATTTGCCACTTCAACAAGCTTGTTCCAGAATTCCAGGTGATTATCAGCAATATTCATCTCGGCTATTGTTTGAACCGGTTCACCATTCTCAAAGAGTTTACCCATAATACCAACCGAGGAATCACCGGTTGTTGAGTTAGAATTACCTCCAATAAAACCTGTAATTAAGATTCCTCTGCCGAGATCCTTCATAATTTCTTTTACTGATCGTTTTCCCGGAGGAATTATCAAATTTGAAGGACTGCCTGTTGTAGGTTCCCAGTCCAGTTTCCTGCTGTAATACCAATCTACATAAAAATCCTTTAGTACACCGGATTCGATCATGGTCCGTTTTTTTGTGGTAAATCCATCACCATCGTACAACTTGCTTCCTAAGCCACTCACAACGAATGGGTTGTCGATTATAGTAAAAAACTTGCTTCCGATTTGCTGTCCCTTTTTATTCGCCAGGAAAGATCGTTTTTGCTGGATGTTACTTCCATACATAGCACTAAGGAATCCTCCCAGCAGCCTTGATACATTCCGGTTTTCAATAATGACCGGAAGCGTTTCTGTTTTGATCTTCTTACTGCCAAGGAGGTCAAGTGTACGTTTTGCCGTTACTATACCGACATCCTTGGGTTCAGGAAGGTCCTTTTGCAATACAGATACAACATAATTATAGCCTTCCGGTCGTCTGTCTCCTTCATCTTTGATTGTCATTTGTGCTCCCATTACGTAGAAAGTCGATTCTCTGTATCCTTCAAAACCATTACTGGTCAAAACTACTGATTCCCCAAGTCTGTCCTGTTCAGTAGCTGTAACTGAAATGGTTTTTTCTCCCCCTGCTGTTAAACAAGCATCCTCAATAGCCCTAACTATATTATGCCTTTCTTCGGGTGTAAGCTGTTCATAAGCTGAATCCCGTATTCCAAGGTCTAATTCAGCTCTTCCTTTATAATACTTAGGATCTGGCAATGTACGAAAAGGATCTTTGGCTAAAAGTTTAGTCGCTTCTACCGCATTTGAAATAAAGTTACGGAGGGATTCCTTTCGCAAGTCTGAAGTGTTCTGAGCCGAATATCTTCCATTTACAAAGATTTCAATAAAGAGGTTTCTCCGGGATGCCTCTTTAATATTTTCAGGTTTTCTATCCCGGTAACTGATCTCGACGAATCGTTCCTTACTGATACCAACCCGGCAATCGTCAGCACCAGCGGATTTTGAAATTTCGATAGACCATTCAGTAAGATTATACATTTCTTTATTCATAGTCATTTTCTTTAAGATTTTACACCACCAACTGTCATTGATTTCACAAGAATTGTGGGCATCCCAAAACCAACAGGAACTGCCTGTCCGCCTTTACCGCATGCCCCGCCTGCTCCTTTTGCCATCTGGAGATCATCGGCGACCATAATGACATTCCTTAACATTTTCGGACCATTACCCATAATGTTAATGTCTTTAATAGGAGCAGTAAGCTTTCCATTCTCGATCTTTCGTCCCTGAGAAACGTAGAACGAAAAATCACCTGCACCAATCCTCACCTCACCATTGCTTACATCCTTTACATATATCCCGTTTTCCACACTTTTAATTACATCCTCAGGTTTCGCCTCTCCTGAGAGCATATAAGTGTTACGCATCCGGGGTTGAATGTAGTGTTCATAGCTTTGACGACGACCGTTACCTGTAGGTTTTACCTTATAGTGCCGTGCGGAAATTTTGTCGTGCATATAACTTGTTAAAACTCCGTTTTCTACCAGGACTGTTTTTTGTCCGGGTGTGCCTTCGTCATCAACATTAAGTGACCCGGGCAGATAAGGAATAGTACCATCATCGATAATAGTTACAAACGGTTCTGCTACTTTCTTGCCTATCATAGTGCAATAAGTAGATATTTTTTTCCTGTTGAAGTCGGCTTCCATACCATGCCCTATGGCTTCGTGTAACAGAATTCCTGTTACACCAGGACCAAGAACAATAGGCATTTCGCCTGCCGGTGGCTGATCGGCTTCGAACAGTACCAGCACACGATCCACTGCCTCTTTTGCCACTTCGTTAACCAAAGATGGTGTGTAGAATGAAAATTCCCTGCGACCTCCAATGTTCCAGCCTGCCCTTTCCTTCTTGCCGTTCTTTTCAGCCACTACATTAGTCCAGAGATAGTTTTTTGGTAAAAGATCTTCAGCTTTAGTACCCTCACTGGTCATAATAAGTATCCGTTTCTGTTTATCATGAAATCCGGCGTTAACTTTAATGATTTCCGGCGACAGCGCAAAACATTTGTCATTCACAGACTGAACCAATGGCAGTTTTGATTCCAGCGGTATTGAAGTTAACAGAGTGGTAAGCGGATAGTAATTTTTATTCTCCAGTGACACAAACTGGTCGGCAGATTTTACTGGTTCAGAATCAGCAATGGTAGCAGCTGTTGAAGCAGCAGCAAGCATTGACTTCTCAGACAACTCCTGTGTAAATCCATAACCAACCTGCTCACCATTTACTGTTCGGATGCCAACACCGAGCGCTACAGAGGAATAGGCTTGATTTACCTTACCATCCTCAAGAATCACATAATTGCTAATAGTATGCTCGAAGAATAAATCTGCAAAGTCTCCTCCCTTTGACAACGCTTTTGAAAGTACCTTCTGACACAAACCATCAGTAATGCCAAACTCAGATTCAAAATACCCTGAACTATCCTTACCGCCGGGACTCACACAACCCGATGGTATTAGAGGTACTGCTGCGGTTGCAACAGCAGCTGCAGCAGTAGTCCTGAGAAAAGTACGTCGTGTAATTGGTTTCATAAATTCCTCCTATGATTTGTAGGTAAATAAAAATTTTGTTCAGACAAAATAAAACAAAATAAAACAAAATCAAATTATAGAAAACATTTTCTTGGAATAAACCACCGCCTTGAATACCTTTAAACGTTTTTTTACTCTTATAAAATGTAAAATCTTACTTATATGAATATTAGAAAAAATACAGTACTAACAGGAATGGTAGCAGTAATTATTGTATTACTGATTTCATGTACTTCAGGCAAAAAACAAAATGATAAAAACCTCGTATGGAATGATGAATTTAACTATACCGGGTTGCCTGATTCAGCGAAATGGGAATATGATATTGAAGGGAATGAATGGGGATGGGGTAATAATGAGGCGCAATATTATACAAGACAAAGAAAAGAAAATGCATGGGTTGAAAATGGCTTACTGTATATTACTGCAAGACACGAAAACTATGAAGGCCACAATTTCACTTCAGCCCGGCTGGTAACCAAAAATAAAGGTGATTGGTTATATGGAAGGATAGAGGTAAGGGCAAAGCTTCCTACTGGACGCGGAACATGGCCTGCAATATGGATGCTTTCTACCGACTGGGAGTATGGAGGATGGCCTGAAAGCGGGGAAATTGATATTATGGAGAATGTAGGTTATAATCCTGATTCTGTGTTTGCTGCGGTACATACAGCAGCTTATAACCATGTAAAGGGGACTCAGAAATCAAACGGAATTGCTTTGGCTGATTGTGATGAGGAATTTCATGTTTATGCAATGGAATGGGATCAGAATGAAATTAATACATATGTGGATGATAATCATATTTTTTCTTTTTCAGATGAAGGTACAGGATATAAGGAATGGCCATTTGATAAACGGTTCCATCTTTTGCTTAATGTAGCTGTTGGTGGTACATGGGGCGGCGCACAGGGTATTGATACTACTATCTTTCCACAAGCCATGGAGGTAGACTATGTTAGGGTTTATCAAAAATAAGTTTCCCGGATTTTTATAAAACAGAAACAAAAGAATTACGTTATTAATAGGCT
>JADFUQ010000026.1 GCA_015222065.1 Bacteroidota bacterium | reverse complement strand
TCATTTAATCATTTTATTATTTTTTTAGACACTGAATAGTTACAAAAATTTATATGTGAACCCTATACTTATTAATTCCTTAAATTGTATTCGCGGACCTGAACCAATCTTAATCCCCTCGCTATCATAAATTGGCACCTGTATATCATCATCATAAATAAGATGAGTTGAAATGTTAGCATTAATATAGTAGTTAATTTTCATCTTAAGAGTAGCCTCCCAGTCAAAATCAATATTTTGTGGATTTTCTAAATAATTTGTAAACAAAGTAAGCTTATTATCAAGTGAGATATCGTCATTAAATTTTAACAGGAATTTTGCTTTCATATACCCTCCCATTTCCGATTTAATTTTCCGGTCCGGATCCAGGCCATATTTGGTTTGGTCTATGTTAATAGTATCTCGCACAATTGTCAATTTTGAGGTTATGGGGGATATTAAAATTGATGTAGTTTTGCTGGGTTTATAATCCAGACCAAGGGCAAAAAACAGGCGACCGGGGGACATAAAAGAGGATACTTTTACAGAATCGTTAGGATAATTATAACCCGCTGCAATTTGGCTCTTCAAACTGACAAGAAAACTGTAATACCAATTTTTCAGGCTTTCCTTCCCATACTTTTCCATTATCTCTTGGCCAAATTTACCAAAAGCTTTTTGGCCGAATTTTGTATTGATCTCCCATAAATCATCATTTTTCCTCAGTCCTTTTTCTCCCGTTCTCATTAATCCATATTTAAACCGGAAGTTATTTTCCCACTTGGTCTTGTTTTTTGTGTAATTGGCAAACGAAGTAAAACCTCCAAGTGCCGATACAGAACTCTCTCCCCCTTTAACCCAGTTTGATAAATATCCCTGTGTGAAGTTTATTCCTGATTCAGCACCGAATTTCCAATAAACCGGCTTAACCACCACCGGTGTTATCTTACGAAGGTCAGCATCCGGTTTTTCTTCTTCAAACTTAAAATTATCAATGTTTTTATTCCGGCTGAATTTTTTAAAATAAATACCATCATCCAGTGTAAGCTTTATACCTTTCCGCCCGACATTTTCCATCCACAGCCCGATTGAATCCATCACTTCATTCTTCAACCAGAACCTGGAAAAACTTTTTCCCTTTTTATTAACCCATACATTTGTCGAATCATTAGCCAGATTCATAATCCAAACCAGCATCGAATCTTTTCTTATCTCCTCAACAAGTACATTCACAGCATATCTTAATGAATCACCAATCCCGGGTTTGTTAATTTCAGTAAATGGAATATAAAGAGTATCAGCAAGATATAACCTTAAAGAATCACCTATATGTATAATTGTAGAATCATCCAACTGTAAAAGCAATGTGTCAGGCTCCTGAACTTTCATTCCTATAGCAACAACCGAATCGGTACTGACTACTGTTAAAGAGTCTATTTTCTGTAATGAAATTGTATCCTTAATCCCTACAACAGAATCAGCCAATATCTGTTGGGTAATAGTTGTATCACTAATATCCGATAATTGTCCTGATGTTACTGTATCAATTTGTGTTTCCATTGTACTGTCAGACAATGATTTTACCTGTGGCAGAGAGATTGTATCTTTTGGTGATATGAAATAATTGAGATTATCATAGGGATAGGATTCGAGAAATTTCATGGTTGAATCAATAGGACTGTTTATCACATAACAAGCAATCCGGTACAATGCATAACGAAAAGGGTCATCAGTATCTTTCCATATATCATCATTCAAATAAAACGACATAAGGTATTCTACCGCAGCTTTGATTGAATCATTTAACTCATCCATCGCTTCATCCAATTGTAATGTATCAATAACAAAATGTTCATCAACCCGGGGTATTGTATCCGGTCTGTTCACCCTAATCAAATCTGCCTGTCCATAAAGACCAATACCATAGCTGATAAATAATAAGATTAATAATATTTTTTTCATTCATTTAAAATTTTTCTAAATCAACCTGTTATGTTTTTTAACGTATTCAAATTATGTTAATTTTCTTAACTTTGTTATGTATACGTAATTGCAAAAATACTTAATAGTCTATAAAATATGTATTGTTGTTCAGGTTTTTAATAACCATCCATTCAATAATTCATAAATATAGTATAACAAAATGACATTCTTTGAGATCAAAGCCTGCAGGCGATACGTGAATATAAAAAACAGGGATGCTTTTTCCTCCTGTTAATTTCCCCCGGTAGAGATGCCTCTCCCGGTGTTATATCAGTAACACCATCTCATAATTTTTGCAACAATAATTTTTAGTTTATCCGAAAATGAATAGATATCAGATGAAAGAGTGGAAAAATGGAATGATGGAATAGTGGAAGATTGGGAAGAAAAGAAAGAAAGAAAGAAAGAAAAGAAGGCTGGAAGAATGGAACAATGTACAATGGAATAATTGGATGCTGGATTCCCCAGTATTCCAACATTCCAATATTCCAGTATTCCAATACTCCAGGATAACTACGTATTATCCTGAAGAACCTTATTTATTATTTTTTACATAAACAATTATGAAAAACAATATGGATTTACCATTTGCTGAACCTTATAAAATAAAGATGGTTGAACCTCTTCGTAAAAGCACGAAAAATGAAAGGCTTAAGTGGATTAAAAATGCCAGGTACAACCTTTTTAACCTGAAAAGCGAACAGGTATTTATCGACCTGCTCACCGATTCAGGCACAGGAGCTATGAGCGATAAACAATGGTCAGCCCTGATGCTTGGAGATGAAAGCTATGCAGGTGCTTCTTCATATGAAAAGCTAAAAAATGCTGTGAAAGAAATAACCGGATTTGAATATTTTCTGCCTACCCACCAGGGACGTGCAGCTGAAAATGTACTATTCTCAGCCCTTATTAAAGAAGGCGATATAATACCCGGAAACACGCACTTTGATACAACAAAAGGACATATTGAATTTAGAAAAGCGCTTGCCGTGGATTGCACTATTGATGAAGCTTTTGACACAACTGTTTATCATCCTTTTAAAGGGAACATCGACCTTGATAAGCTCGGGAAAGTGCTGAAAGAAAATCAAAAAGGAAAAATTCCCTTTATTATTGTTACTCTCACCTGTAACAGCGCCGGTGGACAACCTGTTAGCCTTAATAATTTAAAAAATATTAATGAACTGGCGAAAAAATATGAAGTTCCTGTTATCTACGATTCGGCTCGTTTAGCTGAAAACGCTTTTTTCATCAAATCCAGGGAAGAAAAATATAAAGAAAAGAGTATTCGTGAGATTATCAGAGAGATGTTCTTAAACGCTGATGGAATGACAATGAGCTGTAAAAAGGATGCGATTGTAAATATGGGAGGTTTTATCGGATTACGCAACAGGGAACTTTACAGGAAAGCAACAACCTACAACATAATGTTTGAAGGGTTTATAACTTACGGAGGCTTATCCGGAAGAGATATGGAAGCATTGGCACAAGGATTATACGAAGGAACAGAGTATGACTATCTTGAGTCACGGATCAACCAGGTGCACTACCTTGGAAAACTACTTAAAGATCAAGGGATTCCGGTACAGGAACCCTTCGGTGGTCATGCAATATTTGTCGATGCCAAACGGTTTCTGCCTCATATCCCTAAAGAAGAATTTCCTGCCCAAACCCTGGCTACCGAACTCTATATCGATGGAGGTGTCAGGTGTGTTGAAATTAGTACTTTGCTTACCGACAGGGATCCTGTTACCAGGAAAAACAGGTATCCCGAACTTGACCTGGTTCGTCTGGCAATACCACGAAGAGTATATACAAATAACCACATTGATTATGTAGCTGCCTCATTAGCAAGGGTATATAAAAGAAGGAATACATACAGGAAAGGATTAAAAATTGTATGGGAAGCACCAATCATGAGACATTTTACTATTGAGCTTGAACCTGTGCAATAAGGCAAATTATGAAAGATCTCACTAACGGCAGTGAACGAAAACTTATTTTTCAGTTTGCCCTTCCAATGTTGTTGGGAAATGTTTTTCAGCAACTATACAACATTGTTGACAGTATTATCGTGGGTAACTTTATCGGTAAAGAAGCTCTTGCAGCCGTGGGAGCTTCTTTCCCTATAATTTTTTTAATGATTGCCCTGATAATTGGAATTGCTTCAGGTTCAACTATTGTAATTGCCCAGTTTTTTGGTGCCAGGGATTATCAAACAGTGCGAAAAATGATCGATACCTTGTTCATCTTTCTGTTTTTTGCATCTCTTCTTGTTACATTTATCGGGATAACATTCACTGAACAAATATTACGGATTATTCAACTACCCGAAGAACTTATACCGGGAGCAAAGGATTATCTGAGTATATATCTTGCAGGAATAATCGTTTTTTTTGGCTTCAATGGCATCAGCTCAATTTTACGCGGGTTGGGCGACTCAAAGACTCCCATGTATTTCCTTATAATTTCAACTGTTATGAACATTGGTTTTGACCTGCTGTTCGTACTGGTTTTTAAATGGGGTATCAAAGGAGTAGCTATTGCTACTATTCTGTCGCAAGGTATAGCATTTATTTTAGCTATCATTTATCTCAATTCCACACATAAGATCATAAGGTTTAGTCTGAAGAACCTGACTTTCGATATGGGTTTATTCAAAAAAAGTTTCAGGATCGGACTGCCTACCGGGATACAACATACCTTTGTCTCTCTGGGAATGATGGCTGTATTGACAATTGTAAATCTTTTTGGCACTAATGTAATAGCCGCGTATTCTGTCGTACTAAGGATTAATTCTATCGCATCGTTACCTGCAATGAACTTTGCTGCTGCACTGGCAACATTTGTTGGTCAGAACCTGGGAGCAGGTAAAACCCACCGGGTAACAAAGGGGCTAAAAGAAACTATCTTAATGTCGTCACTGGTATCAGTATCGGTAAGTATCCTGGTAATTGTATTTGGGAAATTCCTGATGGTGCTCTTTACCCCTGATCCTGAGGTAATACGGATTGGAAAAGAATATCTGATAATCGTAGGTTCATTTTATATCATTTTCTCCATTATGTTTTCCATAAATGGTGCCCTCCGTGGTGCAGGTGATACACTTATTCCCATGTTTATTACACTATTATCCCTTTGGTTTATTAGAGTTCCCGTTGCATACTTACTGTCAAAAAGTATTGATGAAACAGGTATATGGTGGGCATTTCCCATTGGCTGGCTGGCAGGTGCCGTCCTCTCATACCTCTATTACCTAACCGGAAGATGGAAAACCAAAGTTGTGGTTGGAAAACAAAAACCGGAAACAGGTAAACCTTTTACCGCAACAGTAGAAAATTGAAAATTCTACCGATTATCGTAACTTTACTATTTATTTAAAAATACATCTTCTATGATCCACTCAATGACCGGTTTTGGAAAAACCATTTGCGAACTTCAGGGAAAGAAATTAAATATCGAAGTTAAATCACTTAACAGCAAACAGCTTGATATATATACAAGAATTCCACATATATATAAAGAGAAAGAATTAGAGATCTGTAATCTTCTGAAGCAAAAACTCGACCGCGGAAAAGTAGAGTTTGGTATTTATATTGACAGGATAGAAGACGAAAAGACTGCTAATATCAACAAGAGTGTGATAATTAATTACTACAAACAGTTAAAAGAAATCACTAATGAACTTGATATTGAACAGAGCGAACAGTTATTACCTGCTATTATGCGATTACCTGATACTGTGAAATCTGAATATGATGAAATGGACGAAAACGAATGGAAGGAAGTAAAATCTCATATCGGGAAAGCTATCATAGAATTGATCAGCTTCCGCACCCGTGAAGGAGCAGCTTTGGAAAAAGATATGATTGAAAGAGTGAAAATGATTGAGTCATATCTTCAACAAGTTGACCCACTTGAAAAAGAAAGGATCAACAGGATCAGACTAAGACTAAATAACAATTTACATGAGTTTATCTCAACCGATAATTTTGATGCTAACAGACTCGAACAGGAAATGATTTTTTATCTCGAAAAACTTGATATTTCCGAAGAAAAAGTCCGGTTAAAAAACCATTGTGAGTATTTTTTAGAAAATGTATCCAAAGGATCTCCTATTGGCAAAAAACTGGGATTTATTTCACAGGAAATGGGAAGAGAGATCAATACACTCGGTGCAAAAGCTAACGATACCGGGATTCAGAAACTGGTTATACAAATGAAAGATGAGTTGGAAAAGATAAAAGAGCAATTGCTGAATGTTTTGTAAAGAAGAAAATAGCTTTGAATAAAAACAAACAAAAAGGGAAAATGGTTATATTCTCTGCACCATCAGGAGCCGGGAAGACTACCATCGTAAAACGTCTGCTTAAACATTATCCGGATCTGGAGTTTTCAATTTCTGCATGCACAAGAGGAAAACGAATGAAAGAAGTTGACGGGAAGGATTATTATTTCTTAACTGTTAATAATTTTAAAGAAAAGATCAGGAATAACGATTTTATTGAATGGGAAGAGGTTTACCCTGACCATTTCTATGGTACACTAAAAAGTGAAGTTTACAGGATATGGGAAAAAGGTAAACATGTAATCTTTGATGTAGATGTTGTTGGAGGTCTTAATATTAAAAAACAATTTGGCACACAAGCATTATCATTATTTGTAAAACCCCCATCCATTGAAGAACTTAATAAACGACTTATAAACAGGTCAGCAGATAGTAAAGAGAATATACAAAAACGTGTGGCGAAAGCCGAACAGGAAATGGCCTATGCTAAACAATTCGATATTGTAATAATAAACGAAAACCTTAACATTGCAACCGGTGAAGTTATTACTGTAGTTTCCCGTTTTCTCGAAGTTTAATTGATTATTTCAAACAAACAGATGTGTTGATTTAATACTTATATTTCGGAATAATGAATAAAATTGGCTTATACTTCGGGTCTTTCAACCCTATTCATATCGGTCATCTGGCTATTGCAAACTATATGATCGAATTTTCACCTGACCTTAACCATATCTGGTTTGTTATCAGTCCGCAGAACCCCTTAAAGAAAAAATCAACCCTTCTTGCCAACCATCACCGGCTATATCTTGCAGAACTGGCAATAGGGAATAATCCTGAGTTGGAAGCATCTGATATTGAATTTTATTTACCCATACCCTCCTACACAATTAATACACTTACCTATCTTGAAGAACGATATCGGGCTAACCGGTTTGCTTTGATTATGGGTGCAGATAACCTGAAAACAATAAATAAATGGAAAAATTATGATCTGCTACTCGAAAAATATGAGATCTATGTATATCCCAGGCCAGGATACCCAACAGACAAAATTACTGCTGAAAAAGACATATTGAAAAATGCAGTGATCCACTATGTTGATGCACCGCTAATGGAGATCTCGTCCAGCTTTATTCGCACGTCAATAAAAGAAGGAAAAAATATCCGGTATTTCCTGCCACCTAAAGTTTATAAATACATCAGGGAAATGCATTTTTATGAAAAGTAAAAGGGCAGTGATGCAGTGTTACGGGTTACGAGTTACGGGTTACGACAAATCACGGGTATAAAAAAAACCAGAAAAACTTGATAATAACATATTAATATTGTATATTTGTACGTTAAATGTATATTATTATGCATATCGTATATTAATACAATATTCGTAAAATCCATGAAAGATATTGATAATCAAAAATTTCAACAAATTATTACCACTGCAAAAGAATTATTCTGGAAATTCGGGATAAAGCGGGTTACCATTGAGGAGATCTGTCAGGAAGCCAACGTGAG
>JADFUQ010000268.1 GCA_015222065.1 Bacteroidota bacterium | reverse complement strand
TGGCAAGCTTTTTATCCTGACGAACCTCTGGTTGTCAGGATCTTCGACTTTTTGTCTTTTATCTTCTGCATGAATAATGCAGGATAGGTTATGAAGTCATTTTTTTATTTCAGAATATAAAATATCTTACTTTTCTCTACCGGATTTTCATCTTTCAAGAATGGACTCAATCGAAATGTATAACTATATTCCTGAGATTTCATACGGTATTTTTCATGCGGTCTGGCTCCCCAGGAATTATCCCCGCCAACACCCATTTGCTTGTAGTCTATATTTACAGATACAAAATCTTTTTTATGTAAATCGAAGGTATGTCTTGTCCCTCTTGATTCCTGGGTCAGATCTTCCATGGTATAGGGAAGGGCAGACCAGCTCAAAAGGGGCATGCCTGTAACCAATAGTCCTACACCATCCTGATTAGCAAAAGCAATCCATCGTGTGTCGGTGCGGTTACCATTCTCCTGAGGGCTAATGTATGAGAAATACAACTCATCCACACTCTTTTCATATAGCCCGACAAAAGCAGCAGTTTTCCTGTCCAAATAGTTTTCAAAAGGACCGCGGCCAAACCATTTAACCTGATTGAATTCTTTTGGAAGGTTCATTCTCATTCCGAATCTAGGCATATCAGGCAGTCCTTTTTTGCCCGGTGTGAATATATTACTAATGATTACATCACCATTCCCCAATACGATGTATTTTACCTGTTGCTTAGACTCAACATCATGCAAATCGTAATCAACCATTACAGTAACTTGATTTGAGTATGTTTCTTTTACAGTAAAATTCTTTAATAAACGGTTTTTACCTGCATTTTTCCAAACCCCTGATCTTTCCTGCATTTTAAAACCCAGATCATTATCGGTGGGAGCCCGCCAGAAATTGGGTTCCGGACTTTTTCCAATCAATTCAATTCCATTGAACTGATATGATTTCAGATTTCCTGTTGTTCTGTTGAAACTGATCTGAAAGTTTTCTCCTGTAATCACCAGGCTCTTTTCATTTTCTTTCAATTTAAGAGATGGAAGAGTGGATAATTCTGTTTTTACCTTTTCTTTAAAGAAGGGCAGCTTAATTTGTTCACTTGCTATCTCATATCCTTTGGGTACTAATGACTTTTCTGTAGTTGTAGTTACACTGAAATTTAAAAAATACTCCATCCCTGGTTTATTAAGTACTTTAGGTATCGGAATGGTTACCACTTTACTTTCACCGGGTAGTATATTAATATCTGAAAGCGTACCCTGCGCAACGGTATTATTTTCAGCCATAACCGTCCAGTTGAAATTAAAGTCATCGGTATTTACAAAATCGAATTTATTAGTAATCCTTACTTTTCCATTTTCGAGGTCCTCAGGTTGGATACCTATATATTGATATACTTTCTTTACTTCATAAAGACCCGGATGAGGTGTTCTGTCAGGATTTACAAGGCCATTAAGACAGAAGTTCTGATCACTCGGAACATCATCAGTACCGTAATCCCCACCGTATGCCCAGTATTGCTCGCCTTTTTCATTCTTTTTAACAAGACCCTGATCGACCCAGTCCCATATAAAACCTCCCTGAAGGTGATCATATTTTTCTATCACATCCCAGTAATCCTGAAGGTTACCTGTGCTATT
>JADFUQ010000267.1 GCA_015222065.1 Bacteroidota bacterium | reverse complement strand
TATTGGCACATTTCTTCGCAATCTTGGGATCGTTCAGGAGGATAGGGTTTGTCTTTTTATGGACCGTATTCCTGAACTTTATCTTTCCTTTCTGGGAGTATTGAAAATCGGGGCCATCGTGCAACCTTTGTTTTCAGCATTTGGAGAGGAGTCTCTTCACGTCCGGCTCGAAAATGCACAAACACGTGTAGTTATCACACAGAGAAAACATCTGTCTAAAGTCAGGAGGATCCTGGATAAACTTCCATCTCTTGAGCACATAATTATTGTTGATCATAAAGAGAGTAAGCCACTGCAAAAAAATGAAATGTCATTTAATCTTGAGGATGCTACTCCAGTTGAGGATTTTGAGATTTTCCCAACTAAAGCCAACTCACCTTCAGTTTTGCATTATACATCAGGAACCACGGGCCAACCTAAAGGAGTAAGACATGTGCATTATTCACTGATATCCCAATATCTGACAACCAAATGGGTACTGGATTTACAGGATAATGATATCTATTGGTGCACTGCAGATCCCGGGTGGGTTACAGGAACATCATATGGTATTATCGGTCCATGGAGTCTTGGCATTACTCAATGCGTTTTGAATTCCGGGTTTTCTGCCGAAGCATGGTACAAATTCATAGAAAAACAGAAGATTACTGTATGGTATTCTGCTCCTACTGCAATCCGGTCGTTGATGAAAGCCGGTGATGAAATTGTTAGCAAATTTGATCTTTCATGCCTGAGGCATCTTGCCAGTGTTGGAGAGCCACTAAACGCTGAGGCCGTTGTATGGTCAGAAAAAATATTTAATAAGCCATTCCTTGACACCTACTGGCAAACCGAAACAGGATCAATCATGATCACTAATTATCCGGGCATGAAAATAAAGCCTGGCTCAATGGGCAAAGCTTTCCCCGGAATTGAAGCTACCCTTCTTGACCCCAAAACATTTGAACCTTTGGTTGAACATGGGAGAATAGGCCTGATCGCTTTTAAACCCGGATGGCCGGCAATGATGACTACCTATTGGAATAACAATGAAAAATTTGAGGAGAAATTTAAGAATGGATGGTACCTTTCCGGAGACAGATCCAGTATTGATAATGACGGCTATTTCTGGTTTACGGGCAGGGATGATGATGTGATCAATACCGGCGGGCATCTTGTAAGTCCGTTCGAAGTAGAATCAGCCCTTCTGGAACATGAAGCTGTTAGTGAGTCAGCCGTTGTAGCAAAACCTGATGAAGTAAACATGGAAGTAGTTAAGGCATTCATTACCCTTAAACCGGGTTATGAACCAAGCGATGAACTTGAGTTGAAAATAATGAATTTTATAAGGAAAAAATTGTCGCCTCTTGCTATGCCACAAGATATTGAGTACATGGATTCGCTTCCCAAAACCCGCAGTGGAAAAATTATGCGAAGGATCCTCCATGCAAAAGAATGGGGAGAAGATATTGGAGATGTATCAACACTTGAAGATGATGATTAGTGCCTTATTATTTAAGTTTTGTGTAGTTTTATTAGTATCTTAAAATTAATATTCTGTCATATTTTAGCAGAAAATAACAAAATACAATTAACAAATTCCAAATAAAAACCAATATTTAATTTTCAAATTCCAAACTTTAAATAATGATTTTTTTAGTTTGAATATTGTATTTTTGAATTTGAAATTTATTTGTTATTTGGGTTTTGATTATTGGAATTTCCGGTTTCCCCGGGTTCTGGTTCAAATAATTATTAATCTATTAACTAAAAATTTTCAAAATGGAAAAAATGAAAGACATCGTTTTGCAATATGTAATTGAAGAATACCTGGAAGATGATGATGAAGAAATAACATATGATACGCCGTTAATATCGGGCGGATATGTAGATTCTTTTTCAATGGTTTCGTTAAAGGTATTTCTTGAAACCAAGTTTAAGATCAGTTTGCCTGATGATAAAGCAACCCCGGAAGCTTTTGATTCGGTTAATAATATTGTGAATCTTGTTAATGAATTCATTGATTAGAGCACGTTTATTAAGTCCGATAGTTTAAAATAAATATTAAAAATCACAAAAAACAAGCACCAAATAACAAATAAATCTCAAATTCTAATAACCAAAAAATCAAACAAATTTTTGTATATATGCTGTTTGGATTTTGTTTTTTCAAACATTGAATATTATTTGTTTTTTGTTTTTTGAGATTTGTTATTTACCATTTGGATTTCTAATTAAAAATAAACATCTTACTACTATGAGTTACACCAACCAAATCAAAAAAATTTACCAGGATCAATTGGAACAAATCCGGAATGCCGGGATCTTTAAAGAAGAAAGGTTCATTCATTCAAGCCAGGCAGCAGATATTGAAGTTGAATTCCCTGCCGGTTCCTCATTGAAAACTGTAATAAACATGTGTGCTAACAATTATCTTGGCCTTTCGAGTCATCCGGAAGTTGTTAAAGCAGCCCATGATGGACTGGAGTCGAGGGGATATGGCATGTCATCGGTCCGTTTCATCTGCGGTACACAGGATATTCACAGGGAACTGGAAAATAAAGTCACTGAATTCCTGGGTACAGAGGATACTATTCTGTTCCCTTCATGCATGGATGCCAATGCAGGAGTTTTCGAAGCAGTACTCTCCAAAGAAGATATAATGATATCCGACAGGCTGGTTCATGCATCCATTATTGACGGTATAAGGTTATGCAGTGCCCAACATGATACTTTTAAACATTCTAACATGCAGCATTTGGAAAACAAATTGCAATTGCATGCAGATAAACGTATTAAATTGGTTATTACCGACGGTGTTTATTCGATGGATGGAGATACTGCCAAACTGGATGAGATGGTTGAATTATGTGAAAAATATGATGCGCTCTTATTTGTAGATGATTCACATGCAAGTGGATTTATTGGCAAAACAGGACGTGGTACTCATGAGAAGTATGGTGTAATGGGAAAAATTGATATTATTACCACAACATTTGGTAAAGCGCTTGGAGGAGCTTCCGGGGGATGTGTTTCGGGGAGGAAGGAACTTGTTGAAATGTGCAGGCAAAAAGCTCGTCCTTATCTGTTTTCAAATACTATTGCACCGGTAGTTGTATCAGGTGTTTTGAAGGTACTTGATATTCTTTCTGAAAGTACAGAGCGCCGCGATAAACTGGAAACTAATACAACCTATTGGAGAAAAGGGTTAACTGATGCCGGATTTGTTCTGAAGGAAGGTGATAGCCCGATTGTTCCGGTAATGCTTTTTAATGCCAAATTATCACAGGATATTTCAAAAGACCTGTATAATGAAGGTATATATGCTATAGGATTTTTCTTTCCTGTAGTGCCAAACGGGCAGGCAAGAATCCGGACACAGATATCTGCAGGTCATGATATTCACCATTTGGATAAAGCCCTTGATGCTTTCAAAAAGGTAGGGAAAAAATATGGAATTCTTGGACTCACGAAACAGGAGATAATTCAAAAATACGGATTGTAATTATATGCTTGCCACGTGAAAAATTATTTTACAAAACCCCGTCAGCGGTTACAAACCCTGACGGTGGTTCACTTACCCGCATTTTGATGCACCACAATTCAGGCAGATAAGACAACCTTCCTGATAAATAAGGTTTGTTGATCCGCATTCGGAACATTTCCCTTTTGCCTTGGTCCCATCAGGTATGTAGCGTTTCAAAGCCCGTTCCACACCAACCTTCCATGTATTGATATTTTCGCTGTCGAGCCGCAGGGATGAGACCAGGTTTACCACATCAGGAATTGGCATACCATGACGCAGGACACCTGAGATCAATTTAGCATAATTCCAATATTCAGGATGAAACATATGAGACAGCCCTCCCATAGTATTCATATATCCAAACTTATCTGTATATTGAAAATCATATCTCGTAAGTCCCTGATCATCTTTAATTTTGATAATTTTCCCCTTTGTTATAGATTTTGGGATTGGAAACATCTCTTCATCAGCCGGACCGGTAAATATCTCATACGGATTACCATCTTTGAGTCCAACAAAAGCAACCCATTTTTCACTGTTATTATTGAACCGGATAATTTCTGCCTCAAGTGTTTTTGGCCTTTTTGGAACAATTCTCTCTTTCTGTTTAGAGTTTGAAAGGAGCACTCCTGTGCGGGATCCATAGCGGTAAACGGTTACACCCTTACATCCTGACAACCAAGCTTCTGTATATAACTCCCCTACCAGTTTTTTCTCTACTTC
This sequence comes from Bacteroidota bacterium, assembly GCA_015222065.1. Classification (GTDB taxonomy): domain Bacteria; phylum Bacteroidota; class Bacteroidia; order Bacteroidales; family VadinHA17; genus JADFUQ01. The sequence continues at coordinate 1,814 of JADFUQ010000267.1, read as the reverse complement.
AGCAGGCAGGTTAATAGTAACGCTTATTGAATGGTCAACCCATTTCTGGATCCTTCCCTGCATCTTTACTTTTCTTATCCAGTCAATATCATTTGAAGATGCTTTATGATATGGTGACTTTTCAACGATTTTCCGGATCTTTTCCTCAGAATATTTTTTTACTTCCTTAGAATTATAGCCATTAATCTCAAGCCAGTTAACAAATTTATGATGGAAAACATAATACTCCTCCCAGGAATCCCCCACTTCATCAACAAAATTAACTTCAACATCCTTATCATTAGGATTCACCTTTCTTCGCCGTTTATACACGGGCATAAAAACAGGCTCAATACCACTGGTTGTCTGGGTCATAAGACTGGTTGTACCTGTAGGTGCTATGGTAAGAAGGGAAATGTTTCTTCTTCCGTATTTCACCATATAATTATACAGCCCTTCATCAGCTTCCTTCAGTCGTTGGATGAATGGATTATTCTTTTCTCTTTCCGGGTTATAAATTTTGAAAGCACCTCTTTCCTTTGCAAGATATGCCGATGAACGATAAGCTTCCATCGCCAGGGTTTTATGTACTTCCTCGGAAAAATCGATTGCATTTTCACTTCCGTATTCAAGACCCAGGGCAGCTATCATATCGCCTTCTGCAGTAATTCCAATACCGGTCCTTCGTCCTTCATCTCCTTTATCCCTGATATTCTGCCATAGATTACTTTCTGTCAATTTTATTCCTTTATCCTCGGGGTCAGAATCTATCTTAGCAAGAATAGCATCAATTTTCTCAAGTTCCAGATCAATAATATCATCCATTATTCGCTGAGCCAGACCGACATGTTCTTTGAATAAATCAAAGTTGAACCTGGCATTTTCTGCAAAAGGATTATCTACATAACTGTATAGATTTATCGCCAGCAACCGGCAACTATCATAAGGACAAAGAGGTATCTCCCCACATGGATTTGTTGACACTGTTTTATACCCCAGGTCGGCATAACAATCTGCAACCGATTCGCGGGTGATTGTATCCCAGAAAAGAATTCCCGGTTCTGCTGATTTCCATGCATTATTTATAATTTTCTCCCAAAGCTTACCTGCATCAATCACTTTTTTTACCCGGGGATTATCAGAATCAACAGGGTATTGCTGTACAAAAGGTTTGTTTTTAGTTACAGCATCCATGAATTCATCTGTAATTTTCACCGATATATTAGCCCCTGTCACTTTTCCCAATTCAAGTTTTGCATCAATGAATTTTTCTGCATCCGGATGTTTAATACTAATGGTAAGCATAAGAGCACCCCTTCTGCCATCCTGCGCAACTTCGCGTGTTGAGTTTGAATACCTTTCCATAAACGGAACAACCCCTGTTGAAGTAAGCGCACTGTTAAGAACAGTACTTCCGAATGGACGTATGTGAGACAGGTCATGTCCAACTCCCCCTCTCCTTTTCATTAGCTGTACCTGTTCCTGGTCTATCTTCATGATACCACCGTAAGAATCGGAGTCTCCTTCATTTCCGATAACGAAACAATTTGAAAGTGAGGCAATCTGATTGTTATTTCCAATACCTGTCATGGGACCACCCTGTGGAACAATGTATTTAAAATTTTTCAGGACACTATAGATCAATTCTTCACTCAGGGGATTTTTATACCTGTTCTCAATTCTGCTGATTTCTTTTGCCATACGATGATGCATATCGTCCGGAGTCTTTTCAAATAAATTCCCAAACGAATTTTTCATGGCATATTTATTTACCCAGACTCTGGCAGCCAGTTCATCTCCCTTGAAATATTCAAGAGATGCTTTAAATGCTTCAT
>JADFUQ010000266.1 GCA_015222065.1 Bacteroidota bacterium | reverse complement strand
ACATTATAAACAACATCTGCATGCTCTCCCGGCACAGAAACAAAAACTTTCCCGTACTTTGATTCTGCCATTGGATAATCCGGGAAATTAGTAAGTATGTCCTGGACGTCTGATAGTAATTGTTTTTCGTCTTCTTCATGTCCTAATATTTTCACGGCTTTTAAATAAGCATTAAAGACAAACTTTGTTAAAGTCAGATCAACCAGACAGTCATAGTTGTATTTAAATCCCGGCTTCAATCCATATAATTCCGGGGGAACCGTTGGGAATATATGATAGTTATCATCTCCCCATTGTTTTCCCCGGGCTTCAGAACGTTTCATATAATCCACAAGGAATAAAACAGCTTCCTTAATGGGTACAAAAGCTCGTTGACGTAAGAATTCTTCATCCATAGTATAAAGGTAATGCCACCAAAGACCTTGAACCGTCCACGGCGTTTCACAGATTTCCCATCCCCAGGTTGGAACCGGATATGAATTCATGGTCATTTCAACGGGATATGCAGTATGAGGGAAATAAGCACCCCTGAGATTATAGTATTCCTTTGCCCACTTTCGACTGACAGGCAGCAAGTATTCCACAAGTTCTACGTAGGGCAGATTTTTGTCTACATGGTTACTTGAAAATGTTACCCAGAAAGGCTGCTGGGTGTTGTAATTCATGTGATAATCACCATGCCAGGCTGTTCCAATTTTATTATAACTCCAATTAGCGAACAAGCCGGGGCAGGTTACCCCTGCTTTGACCGCACAGTTAAGAAAGTAAAGATTTTGATACCAGGTTCTTTCTAAGAAGTCATCTTCAAGCTTGACAGCGGAGTGATTCCAATATTCTTCCCATATTTTTCTGCTGTTCTCAAAAGATTTCAAAAAGGCTTCATTGTTTGGGTTGGTTATGTTGCCACAGCTTTGATCAACTTTGGATGACAGTCCTTCATCAAGTTTCACAGTTGCTACAAAAGGTTCTCTGGATACAAATCCTCTTTCAAGAGGTTCCATCAACTTTTCATTTCCGTACCAGTCTATTCGTGTATTGTTTTCGAGCTTGCTATTCATCATTGCTGTTAAGCGAAATGCCCGGTCTTTTAGATGTCCTTCTGCTTTATTGTATTTTTCAGGTTCTTCATAAGGCAATACTTGTCGAAAAAAAAGGACGCCCTGCGGCAATTCTATCGGTATGCTCCATTTTGGAAATTCATCCGGAGTGGATGGATCCGGCATTATTTTAACCCGATCAAAAATATTCTCTTGCAAGTTCCCGTCTTGGTCAACAAGGCGCATCCATAATTGATCTGCGTTCATGTCTGTAAATATTTGTAATACAACCTGTTTTTCATCAACCAAAAAATTAACTTCACATAATCCGCAAGAAATATCAAGACGGTGTCCCAATAGTTCTATTCCCCTGCGATCAAAACCCAACAGAATTGAGCCGCAAGGAAATGGACGTGGATAAGGTTTTGCATAGTTCTCTCTTGCCATCTTTATGTATTCCTGATACCAGCTGTCTTCTTCAAGTCGTTCATAACTTTCAGGAATCTTTTTTACTTTCTCAAAGATTTCCCTGAACGTACCAATTTTATCTTTGTTGTTTTCGGCAATTCGGATATCCCAAACATTATTGTGTCCAAAACGGATTATAACTGCATCAGGCCGGGTTGTTACAACTGCTCCCAACCCGCCATTCCCGAGTAAGGCACCGTCAAAAAAATCAACAGCTGGCCCCTTGTATTCAATAGGATGCAACCGGGCACGTTCTACAGAAACTATTTTGTTAATGGAATCAGAATTATCCTCTTTGGCATTGTCGCAGGAAATATGAACAATAAGAACTGCTGAAATAAAGAACAGGTTAAACTGCTTATGCATTAATTGTCTCATCATGATGCTCCTTAATAATGGTGTGAATAAACTTTTACAAAATAAGAAAATTGCTAAACTCTAATGGTTTGAAATTTAATTGAAATAGCAAACAATAATTTGATTACAATTTTATTGTATTTTAATTCAACGGACCATAAAAGTAGTTATTAACCGGATATCTTCTGCCGAGCTTCCGACCATAATCTCAAATTCGCCGGGTTCAACCATAAATTCCATGTTTTTGTTCCAAAGTTTCAAATCTTCAGGGGTAAGTGTAAATGAAACTATTTTTTCCTCACCGGCCTGCAGGTCTATTTTTTTAAATTCTCTTAAACGTTTTACAGGGATAGAAACAGATGCTACTCTGTCTCTCAGATACAATTGAACCACTTCTTTTCCTGTCCTGTCACCCATGTTTTTCACCGAAATATTAATCGTAATTTTATCACCAGGATTAATGGTATCATTTGAAATTTTTAGATTACTGTATTTAAATTCGGTATAGCTTAAACCATGCCCGAACGGGAACAGAGGATCGGGAGATGAAAACACGTAATCCCTTCCGGGCTTTTCAGGAGTACCCGGTTTATGGTAATAACCTCTGCCTGAAGGTTTGTGATCATAAGAAACAGGCACATGACCAACACTTTGCGGAACAGAAACTGTTAGCTTTCCCGATGGGTTAACAATTCCGAAAATAATATCTGCAATGGCATTACCGCCCTCTTCCCCGGGATACCAGGCTTCCAGAATAGCCGGGACATGTTCTTTCTCCCAGGTGATAGAGTAAGGTCTCCCGTGAACCATCACCATTACAACAGGTTTCCCTGTTTTTACAATTTCTCTTATCAATTCAGGCTGTACACCCGGAGGGCACAATGTGGTACGGTCAAGCCCTTCGCCGCAGGTATTGTATTTGTCAGACTGATCATTTCCCCATCCGATACCTGAATATATGATACTTGTTCCGCCAATGACCAGTACGACAACATCACTTTTCTGCGCCGCATCAACCGCTTCATCAAAGCCGGTTTCATCCAGGTCTGTGATTCCACATCCACGGGCATAATTAATTTGGATCTTGTCTCCTGCTATCTTTCGTATACCGTCTAATACTGTAATTCCATAATCATTGTTTTTGGTTATGGAATAATCTCCAAACTGTACCTGATCGGCATTGGGGCCAATCACAGCTATTGAATTAATTTTTTCGATGTTTAATGGCAACAGGTTATTGTCATTTTTCAAAAGAATTACCGACTCTGCAGAGATTTCACGAGCTAAATCAATATGTTCAGGCAAGTGTACATTTTCTTCTATTTTTTCGGATGAAAGTTGAGGTTTATCAAACAACCCGGCTTTAAACTTGACTCTTAAAATATTTCTTACAGCTTCATCAATCACTTTATCATCTAATTTCCCGTCTTCCACGAGTTTTTTCAACTCCGGATATGCATAAGGTGAGGGCGCCTCCAGATCGACACCGGCTAAAACGGCCTGCAAGGCTGCATCTTCCCTGATGCCTGCTACGCAATGAAAATGTTCCAGCATCCGGATTGCTTCATAATCGGAAAAAACATAACCGTTAAATCCCCATTCATCGCGCAATACACCGCGTAATAGAAAACTGCTGGCATGAACAGGTATCCCGTCCACTTCGTGATAACCGGGCATTAAACTGTAAATATTTGCCTCTTTTACTGCCGCCTCAAAAGGCACAAAATGAAAAGATCGCAGTTCGCGTTCTCCAACAGAAACCGGACCCAGGTTGATTCCGGCAGCCGGAACACTGTATGCCACAAAGGCTTTTGCCGTACATATCAAGTGATTATCCGGAATTGATTTACGAGTAATTTCAGGTTTTCCCTGCATGCCGATAACAAAAGCGACTCCCATACGTGAAACAAGATAAGGGTCTTCACCATAACACTCTTCCACCCTGCCGAACCTGGGATCACGAGCAAGGTCAAATATAGGCGATAAGGCCTGATCAACCCCTGAAGCAGAAGCCTCCCTGGCTATAATTTTTGCCATCTTATGAATAAGTTCCGGGTTCCATGTACTTCCCTGTGCAATAGCCTGTGGGAATATCGTTGCACCAAGCGCAAGTTGTCCGTGCACACATTCGGCAATCTGTATTGCCGGAATACCCAAGCGTGTTTTTTCCCGCATATAACGATCAGCAGCTTGCGAAAGTTTTGCAATATCTTTTACTCCGATAAATGGACTCTCAAGACAGCCAATGCTTTGTCCTTGAAACAGCTCTTCAAGAGATTCATCGCTTACCTTGCCGTTTATGTCAAATTCCAGCTTACTTAAACTTGTCATACACATCTGCGATATTTTCTCATCTAAGGTCATGCGTTTCAGCAAATCGTTGACACGCTGTTCAACAGGCACATTGGGATCTTTGTAAAGCATTTTATCCTCATTAGCTCCATACAATGCTACCGTATTGGAAAAAATGAATACCGTTACTAATAGTTTCAAATATATTCTTTTCATTACTCGTTTTCTTCTATTTTAGATTTTAATATTACATAGTGATCAAGGAATAATAAATATCTATTTACACTTTTGTTTCCCATAAACAAAAAAAGAGTTTCAAATACACATATAACCATTCCATGAAAATATTCTTCGGTCACTCTTGGTTATCCTCCAATGGCATATAGTCAAACCAATCAAAATACGCGGGAGTCGTACTGCGTTTCCCATTACCAGTGGCATACAGAGCGAAATACACTCCTGTATATCCTCCGGCTATTTCTGACGATAGATATCGGGTTCCTCCTTGGGCAAGCATTTTAGGTTCTCTATCTTCCATAGTATAAGACAGATAGTACATCCCCCTGTCGGCCTTGATCTTCAGCTTGACCTTCCCCGGCCCGATTTTGTCGTGAGCAACCACTACAGAGAGACCTCCAATCCGGCGACGAACGATTACGCATCGCTCGCCTTCAAGGCGCACCACGGCAATCTCGTAATGGTTTTGCTCGTTCATCCGAACGGTCAGTCCGGCCTCTTCGTGATCTTTTTGAGGAGTGAAGTCCAGAAGCGTAGAGACCTCACAATCGAAATGCTGCTGGCGCCTTCCGACGAAAGCGGGAGAGTCCAGATCGTCTAAACAGACCGCGGAGCCGTGAAGCCGAAGCCAGCCCGGACGTTCCGACAACGACCAGTCCTCGTCGTATGGATTTCTCAGGAAATTCCAGCATAACCGTAAATCCTGTCCATCGAAATCATCCCTTGTATACTCCGTCTCCCAGGGATTAAGGGGAAGACATTCTGCTTTCATTTCCAACGCGACTCTTCCATTCTCACCGACGACGGGCCATCCTTCGTTTGTCCACGAAACCGGCGCAAGAAACGTTTCCCGTCCCAACTGGGAACACCGACACCGTCCTCTACCCGGGCGGTTTCCGAGAAAAACCATCCACCAACTGCCATTTTGCGCCTGAATCAGATCGGCATGTCCGGTGCACTTAATGGGACTACTGCAATAATCTCTGTGTGTCAGTATTGGATTGTTCGGGCAGCTTTCAAATGGCCCCCACGGGTTGTCGCTTCTCGCGATGGTAACCATGTGGCCGTACCCCGATCCTCCCTCCGCAATCATAAGGAAGTACCGGCCATCTATTTTATAGAGATGCGGGCCTTCAGGAGCTTTTCCCCCGGTGCCGGGCCAGATGTGTCTCGTATCCGTCAAAGATTTACCAGTATTTATATCTATCTCACTTTGAACAATACTAATGCTGTCGCAGCCGGTGTGATACACCACCCCGTCGTCATCGAAGAACAAGGACGGATCACCATACGTTTCTTCCAACCAGATTGGCTCGGACCACTCTCCGGCTGGATTTTGAGTATGCACGTAAAAAGCCCCTCTGTGCGTGGCATTTCTGGTAATCATATAAAAAGTGCCGTTATGATACCGGAGGGTTGGCGCCCAGATACCACCGGTATTTGGCGCCTTCTCCAAAGGTATCTGGCTTTTTCGGGTCAGGCAATGACCGATTTGCTGCCAATGTACCAGGTCCCTGCTGTGAAAAATCGGCACACCTGGGAAATACTCAAAACTACTGGTGGCAAGATAGAAGTCATCCCCGACACGGCAGATACTCGGGTCGGGATAAAAACCTGGAATAATCGGATTATGGAATTTTATGAGTAGAACCTTTCGTTCGGGAAGAAACACAGTCGCCCCTTCTTCGTCAATGAAGACGTTATTCCGAACCGTGCAGTCCTTAGTGCCCGGATTTTGATCATCACCGTTGGTCGCTACATAAAACTCTTTACTGAATCCCCCCGTTTGCATTGCACACAATATCACGAAAACCAATCCCATCCATTTCGAATAGGATCTCCGAGGTGTTCTGCAAGAACTGAAAGCCGATACTCCAATAGTTCCGAATAAAAATTTACGCTTATTCATTTTTTTTCCTCCTTTTAAATATATTCTGTTCATTATTTGTCTTCTCCGATTGTGGGTTTGTACTGTTTTACTGTGGTTTTTAAAATTCGGGGCTTTTCATTTATTATATCCATTAAAGATGGATGACCTGTCCAGCCCCCTTCTTCTTTAACTACGAAGCAGATTTTTCTGAACAAGTCTGTAAATGGTTGGATATCTTTCCTGTCCGTCCACCATTCAGAAGGACGTTTTCGAATTGAGGTATATTCCGGTTTCAAGCATACATTATAATTATTCCGGATTGTAGTGCCCAGTGTATAATCCCGCTGACCCACCACGTCAAGTATTTTTCCATTGATCCATACCACGTTATCTTCAATCAGTGCATATTCGGAATAATCGTCCATGGCTATTACAGAGGAACCCGGCATCTCCTTTTTGCCATAGATCAGGTTTCCCCGGTATTCATTATTTTTCCCCGGACACCAGGCATAAAGCACCCCACCTTCGTACAATTTTTGCATTGGTTCCACACAAATATTATACTCAACTACATTGTTGTGTGAATAGATATATTTACGGAAATTTTCCTTTGTAAAGACCTTTTCCCCTCTCTTCAGGCTGTCAATTACTTCAGCCGGGAAATCCTCCCATAGGATATTATGTGCATTCCACTTATCCACTTGTCCGTTCCAACTGTTTTCCGGCTGATAATTATTCATATTCTTAAAATGGGATCCTACTATGGAAATGCTGCAATATGCAGACCGGGCAAGAAAATTATAAGAGATCGTATTGTAACCGCTTCCGAAGATCTGAATATTGGGTGAATGCCAATAGTTTGCCAGTCCTTGATCATGAATATAGTTCCGGCGTATGATATTATGATGATTAACATCTTTTGTTCCCGGTCCATATCCATAAATCTGGATCCCCCCGCTGCCTGTAAAGCCGATTTCATTGCCGGTAATTGACATATTCTGTGCATAATGATCCAAAGCAATCCCATAAGTGCCTGAATGCAAAATTCTGTTTCCTTCCAAAATACAATCATGAACACCCTGCATAAAAATCATGGCATCGGGGTTTTCCCATTGCCTTTTTAACCAGTTGTGCGGCCACTGATTTTCCGGTAACCGGTCAGTATAAATAAAAGTAATCCCTCTGAATTCGATATGATGCACCCATTTTTCAGCTTCTTCATCACCCTGAAAGCGAACTATTTCACATAAAACAGGGGCAATAATCCCGGCATTACCAATGCTGTCTGAAGGATAATAATACACCTGTCCCAATTTACTGTTTAAAGCCCATTCGCCGGGTTCATCAATAAGATAAAGAGCATTCTCAAACCGGTATGCTTCTTTAGGTTCCCAATCTCTTGCAGGCGTCAGGTTTAATTGTGAACTGTTCCAGTAAACTGTTCCTTTTGTCGTATCAATATCCGTGATAACTCCATTCCCCATTACTCCGTATTGCTTTACTATCGCAGTCATTTCCATATCACCATTTGACGGAAGGTGCTTCAATATATTTTTATTCTTTAACAGTATAAGCTGCCCTTTCTTTTCGGGTTTACCGAAAGTAAAATCATGTGACCATTCCTCCCAATTATCATGATTGATGCTTCGTGAGCGAGTTGCCATTTTACCATCAATATATAAAAAGTGAAACAGCTTGTTTTTCTCAACGGAAGCATACCATATTTTTCCTTTTGCAACCGGATCAATTTCAGGCAGGTTCTCAGTCAGTAAGTTCCAACCATTAATGATAAATCCCCCGGATAGCACTGGTGTTTCACCTGGGAAAGCACAATATCGCACAGGAGCATTTTCAGATCCTGAATCGTCCGGTCCGAGAATAAATGTTTGACTTAAAAAATAACGTCCTCCTCTGAGAAAAACAGTAACTCCTCCTTCGGGAAGTCCTTTTTCCTGTTTTATCAGCCTGATGGCATCACGGGCTTTTTCCAGGGTGAGAAATGGTTTTTCAAATGTACCCTTGTTATTATCATTTCCATATGGTGATATATAAAATTCTTTTTGATCAGAATAGTTACATGCAAAGGTTAGAGATAATAAAAAAATGACTGATAATTTAGTAAGGGTTTTCATTTTAGTTTTCATATATATAAAGTTTTATGTAAAGCTCTTTATTAATATTGATCAAGGAATAATAGATATCTATTTTGAATTATTTGGACCGGATTTTATCCGCCTGTTGTCGGACAGGATTACAGACATATTAGTTTAACTCTGTTTATTTATAAACTCCGGTAACAACAAGTTCAGGAATAAGATCCCCTTTCACTGGATAATTTTTTATCACAAACCTGCCTTTGGCCGCAGGATTGGAAGCTAGTTTCCCATCACGATCAAAAACGGCCAATTCTTCCAGCAAGATACATTGCATTAAACCGCCCCAGCAATAATGTGGGGTTCCAGTACCCCAGCCGTTTGCATTATAGTTCTCATGCAAATGACCTTGTTTTACCCATTCATTCTGAGCCATTACAACACTTTTTAGAGCAAATTGCCATGTAACTTCATCGGATGCATAGTTGTTTATACCAAGATAAACCAGGTAGTTGGTTGGTGGCCATATTCTTCCTCTCCAATAGCCCTGTGATGGAAAGGCAGGATCATTTCGGGCGATGGTCGGAATCACATATTCACCCCAAAACAGAGTAGTATCAATAAGGTTATTAATGATAAGTTCTGCTTTTTCATCATTGGGTGCACCTGCTATAAGGGGATAAAAAAGAGATGGTGAGAGACGAACACTAAATAAGGGACCCTCCGTTTTTTGTTCAGTAGTCCACAGTAGTTCAAAGGGGATATCGCCAGTATATCTGAGCGATAATATATACTCCTCACCTGCCTCAAGGTGTATGGGATCACTGGTAAATTCAGTAACCCAGAAATGTCTGTTATCAATAATGCGATCTCCGTCAACATCAAGAACCACACCCATTTCTTCCGGAGTATAGAAGAAGTATTTTCCTGATTTCTCAGGACTAATTGTTGCTGTCCAGTATATAGGAATCTTGTTGTCAATATAATAACCAAGTTCTCTATTGTCAATTGCCATTTCTGCAACTGACTCAGATATTGTATCCCCAACTATATTACGATAAGAACGGGTTATTTCACCCTTAAAATTTTCATTGGAAATAGACTTAAAATCTTTTGCTTTAGGTTTTCTGGATTTATCATTCCAGTATTTATTACAATACATTCCAACATTTTCGTTCCAAAGTTGTGCATTGATAGCTACATTCATGTCATCCATCTGTTTTCTTAAAACTTCTGCATCTTTTTCTTTACCCAGTGCATCAGCAATGTACGACAAATAGAGTGCATCGGCAGCCCACAATCCACTTAACCCGGCCATATCCAGCTCGAGGGTTCTCGATTCCACATTTATACGCACATCATCGAACATCGGACTATTATCCTGTCCACTTTCGTATTTTGCATATTGCATCTTTCCGGTCTCTGAACCCCACTCGAGCAATCCATTTTTGTTACCGTCACGATAAGGCAACCCATTTTCAGGTCGAATATCAAACCACCAGTCGTGCCATTTAAGCAATTTAGGATATACCTCTTCAAGAAATTTCATGTTCGGATGATATTGATGCATTTTCCATACACAAATAGCCCCTACAGGTGGCTGTGACCTGTCATCAGAATTCATTGCAGTATCATTTCCATTGGTGACATTGGGAACAATCCCTTCTGAAGTCTGGTGAAAGAATATAGCCCTGACTGTTTCCCTTGCACCTTCAGGATCTTCAAGAGAAGCAAGCATTGCATGAAAAAAACTATCCCATTCATATAATATTTGTTGGTGTTTGTTACACCAACCTCTGCTTACCACATGGCCTGTCAGCTTGTTTTGTGTACCATATACCCTGGATAGATTCAGATGATTTGAAACTGCCTCCCAAATTTCTCCCATAGGGGTATTAACTGAAAACCTTCTATCGTTATATTCCTTCTGTTTGAGGGATAATCTTTCTTCAATTTTAGATTTTGTGTATGCAGAATTTATCTTGCCGGAAAAAAAAAACAGAGGATTATCAGCACTTACATTATATGATATTGCAGCAGATTGGAAATAATCATCTGTTGAGGTTGTCGTTTTTTCCTCCTGAATAATATTCCTTCGGAGGGAATCTGCGTCTGCCTTTGAAGCAAATGAGGCCGTTTTTTCATTTTCGATCACATCAAATGTCCAGTCAGAATTTTCAGATTGCCTGTCAAGATCCAGCCAACCCTCAAAACCGGTTTCAGTAATTTGGTAGAGAACTCCCGGGGCACTTGGCCATACCTGCATTACTTCAATATATAGTTTTTGGGGTGTGTGGCTATATATTCTACCAACAGCACCTTTCCCATCATCAAGCCTTGACCATTCAATCCATATTATATTATTTTGATCAGTGGTAAAACCGTATTTATTATATGAGTAATCTGGTGCAGAAGGACCAAATTTTTGTCCTGAATTATCTTCTAACATCTCTAGGTGATCCTTGTAGGACCTCACATAATTTCCGGAAGAATCAACAAACCCAATTCTGAACTGGAAGGCCCGGTTATTATCATACTTAAAGGTGATGCCATGCATCACATCAGCATAGAAATTACCTATTTCAAATTCATTTTTTTTCTGTTTTGAATTACATGAAAACAAAATTACAGCTGACATAAGAAGAATTACTTTTTTCATTTTAATACCTTTGTTAAATATTATTACTTAAACATCGAATTTGAAAATTTATACCGAAGCAAGTTCGGTCTTAGAACAAAAGTTAATCAATTATGGACAAATTATTTTAAATCCTTGATTTGAATCTTCTGTATGCCTCTGCTCTTGTGGGTTTATTAATGCTTTCAAATATATTCTGTTCATTTCTCGTTTTCTCCTGTCATGGGTTTTAATGTTGGTTTTCCTGTCCAACCTCCTTCTTCTTCAACAACAGAGCGAATTTTTCTATACAAGTCTGTAAACGGCTGGATGTCTTTCCTGTCCGTCCACCATTCAGGAGGACATTTTCGAATTGAGGCATATTCAGGTTTCCAGCATACACGGTAATTATTCCGGATTGTTGTGCCCAGTGTATAATCCCGCTGACCCACTACGTCAAGTATTTTTCCATTGATCCATACCACATTATCTTCAATCAGTGCATATTCAGAATAATCGTCCATAGCTATTACCGAAGAACCTGGCATCTCCTTTTTGCCATATATCAGATTTCCCCGGTATTCATTATTTTTCCCCGGACACCAGGCATGAATCGCCCCGCCTTCGTACAATTTTCGCATTGGTTCGGCACATATATTATACTCAACAACATTATTTTTTGAATATATATATTTACGAAAATTTCCCTTGGTAAAGATATCTTCACCTCTCTTCAAACTGTCAATTACTTCAGCCGGGAAATCCTCCCATCTGATATTATATGCATTCCACTTATCCACCTGCCCGTCCCAACTATTTTCCGGCTGATAATCATTCATATTATTAAAATGGGATCCCACGATGGAAATACTGTTATAGGCAGACCGTGCAAGAAAATTATAAGAGATCATGTTGTAACCGCTTCCGAAGATCTGAATATTGGGTGAATGCCAATAGTTTGCCAGTCCGTGATCATGAATATAGTTCCGGCGTATGATATTATGATGATTAACATCTTTTGTCCCTGGTCCGTATCCGTAAATCTGGATTCCCCCGCTGCCTGTAAAACCGATTTCATTGCCGGTAATTGATATATTCTGCGCATAATGATCCAGGGCAATCCCATAAGTACCTGAATGCAAAATTTTGTTTCCCTCCAAAATACAATCATGAACGCCCTGCAGAAAAATCATGGCATCGGGATTTTCCCATTGCCTTTTTAACCAGCTGTGCGGCCACCGGTTTTCCGGCAACCGGTCGGTGTACATAAACGTAATACCCCGAAATTCGATATGGTGCACCCATTTTTCAGTTTCTTCATCACCCTGAAAACGGATTATTTCATTTAGTCCCGGGGCAATGATCTCAGCATTATCAATGCTGTCGAAAGGATAATAATACACCTGTCCCATTTGACTATCCAAAGCCCATTCTCCGGGTTCATCAATTAAAGAAAGGGCATTCTCAAACCGGTATGCTGCTGCCGGCTCCCAATCTCTTGCAGTCCTCAGGTTTAATTGTGTACTGTTCCAGCGAACTGTCCCTTTTGCCGTGTCAATATCCGTGATAACTCCATTCCCCATTACACCGTATTGCGCCACTATCGCAGTCATTTCCATATCACCATTTGACGGGAGGTACTTCAATGTTTTTTTATTCTTAAATTGTATTAACTGCCCATTCTTTTCGGGTTTGCCTAAAGTAAAATCATGTGACCATTCCTCCCAATTATCATGATTAATGCTTCGTGAGCGAGTTGCCATTTTAGCATCAACATATAAGAAGTGAAACAGGTTGTTTTTCTCAACGGGAGCGTACCATATCTTTCCCTTTGCAACCGGATTAATTTCAGGCAGGTTCTCAGTTAGTAAGTTCCAATCTTTAATGAGAAATCCCCCGGATAACACTGGGGTTTCACCGGGATATGCACAATATCGCACAGGTGCATTTTCAGATCCTGAGTCCTCCGGTCCGAAAATAAATGTTTGGCTCATAAAGTACCGTCCTCCCCTGAGAAAAACCGTAACTCCTCCTTTGGGAACTCCTTTTCCCTGTTTCATTAGCCTGATGGCATCGCGGGCTTTTTCCAGGGTAAGAAATGGTTTTTCGATCGTGCCCTCATTACTATCATTTCCATCCGGTGATATATAAAATTCTTTCTGAGCCGAATAGTTACACGCAAAGGTTAGAGATAATAATAAAATAACTGATAATTTAGTAAGTGTTTTCATTTTAGTTTTCCTTTTTTTGAAAATTTTATTTTTGAATCATATTGTATTGACCCTTTAAATTTTTGACAACAACACCATTCTCAAGTTTAACAGGCATTGCAACCTGACTAAAATCATTGGATAACAAACGAATATTGCTACAATTATTATCTTTTATCTCCACATAACTATCGGTATAGCCTTTGCTCAGACAATTTTGAAAAAGAGCATCAGAAACATCTTCAAATTTAATCAGACTTGTGTGATTATCTGAAGCTTTTGCTTCAAAATGGAAAAATTCCAGACCTATTGCATCTAAAAAAAACATAGACGGTCGCATCTCCGGACTAACAAAATCAAAACTGACATTATTCAATGTCATATTTTTGATATGACGAGCATACAAACCATAAACAGGTAATATACCAAACCATGCTTTCTCCGGATATACTGTTACCAACTCGGGAACATGTCGTAAAGCTTGTTTTACCGTACCACCCCCGGGATAGAGAACTTGTACATTTCTAAAAGTAACATTCTCAATATAGTGCCCTTTTATACCTGTTATTAACATCCCTGCCCTGGCTGTATCAGTTTCAACAACATTGGCTTGAATATTACTGAACATAATGTTTTTAATAGTGCCAACAGGTGTTGAGGAGATAGCATCTACACCTGTAGCACTATAATCTTGTTCTTTTGCTTTTTCATATAGTTTTCCCCTTGCACCCAGTCGAATAAATACAGGACCTTCTACATTGTCCATAACAATGTTTGAAAAACTAACATTATTAATAGAGCCTCCATCTACACAAATCAGTTTAATAGCACTCATCATACAGTTCTTCATCACACAGTTGGAAACAGTTATATTGTTGTATCTTCCTCGTGAAGAAGTGCCCAGTTTAAATCCAGAACAATCACTGGATAAAATACAATGATCAACTATAATGTTTTCGCAGGGGTGGGTTGTTGATGTACTTTTACCACAAATAGCATCATCGCGACTATCTATTATGCAACCTGAAATCATTACATTACTACATCCGTCAAAGTCAATTCCATCATTATTGGGCTGAATTCTGTTATGAATATTTATATTATCAAATCTAACCTGATCACAAAATACTAAATGAGTATTCCATGAGCCGGCATTTTTTAAAGTTACATCTTTAATATGCAAATTATTACACTCAATAAAGCGCATTAACATGGGACGCTTTTTTTTGAAATATCGAGGGAACCCCCTCCCGTTAATAGTACCCTTTCCTGAGATGGTTACATTTTTTGCATTTTCGGCATAAATTAAACACTGGCTAAAAGAAGGTGCTTCTACAGATGTTTGTACTCTTTCGGTATAGTCTTCTATATTATAGCTACCTAACAATTCGGCCCCTGCCACAACATTTAGCGTAACGTTGTCTTTTAAAACAATTGTACCGGTAACATATTTACCTGCAGGTATCTGCACTATTCCACCTCCTTGTTCCGTACATTTATCAACAGCCTTTTGAATAGCTTTAGTATTTATCACATACTCTCCTGCCTTAGCGCCAAAATCCCGTATATTAAAAATTGCCGCATTACTATCATTTCCGTCCGGTGCTAAATAAAATTCTTTCTGAGCCGAACAGTTTAGTGCAACGGTTTGAGATAATAAAAAGACGATTGATAATTTAGTAAGTGTCTTTATTTTCATTCTCCTCTTTTAAAATAACAACTTAGTGTCTGGTTTTTTAATTCAATCATTCAGAATCAATTCAATCACCGGAATTTCAACCGGCGGTTTGTTGACCGGAAGGCTCAAATTGATATCATTTTCAGATAGTTGCTTCTTGCTCCAGTAACTACTTGGTGCAGAGATCTTGATTTCCGAAGCATCATGAAGAAACTGGGCATATTTAACTTTCCCTTTGTATCCTTTCAGGGTGAAATTCTGTAAAGGATAATCCAGCAAATGGATATACAACCGGTTGGTTTTTGGATTGTATGTAAGGAGACTATTATCGGGTGCGCTGAACGATTCCGGCGCCTGGGTGCAGCCATAAATGGAACTGCTGTTGTATTTCATCCATTCACCCATGGCATTCAGAGCATTTTCTGCCCGGTAATCAATGGTTCCCCGTCCGGTTGGTCCTACATTGAGCAGCAGATTACCTCCTTTACTTACAGATTCAATAAGCAATACGAGCAATTGTTTATTATCCTTCCAGGTGTATTCATCGCGGTAATACCCCCATGAACCGGAAAAAGTCTGGCAGGTTTCCCAAGGAATTTTCTT
The DNA here is from genome assembly GCA_015222065.1 of Bacteroidota bacterium. Lineage (GTDB taxonomy): Bacteria > Bacteroidota > Bacteroidia > Bacteroidales > VadinHA17 > JADFUQ01. The sequence goes on along the minus strand of JADFUQ010000266.1, from coordinate 4,448 downwards.
GCCTTCGAAAATTGGCCATTCCGGTACTATGTATTGCTCAGGAGTAGTAAAATCCCATCCACCGGCATAGTCCTTCAGATCGGCGCGGTCATTGATGATAATTTCAGGTTGCAACTCCCTGACCATTTTTATGAGCTCTACCGATCCCCAATCATCGCGGCTTTTGCCAAACTCTCCGGGAAAAGAATAATCCAGCCAGATAATATCAATCTTACCATAATTGGTCAGCAATTCTCTGACCTGGTTTTTTAAATACTTTCTGTATTTGCCCATATCTCTGTTTTTATTCAGCTTCTTATATTCCTCATCCGTTTCTGCGCTTTGTGGATGGCGGCTATCAATTGTATAATCGGGATGATGCCAGTCAATTAATGAATAATAGAATCCTACACCCAGACCTTCATCACGAAAGGCTTGCACCCATTCTTTGATCAGGTCTTTGCCATACACTGTGTTGGTCGTTTTATAATCTGTATATTTCGAATCGAAAAGACAAAAACCCTCGTGGTGTTTGGTTGTGATTACGGCGTATTTCATACCTGCGTTTTTTGCCATTATTGCCCATTCACGGGGATTGTAGAGATCGGGATTGAACAGATCAAAATATTTCTGATACTCTTCATTGGTCATTCTCTCAATTTTCTTTACCCATTCATGACGCGCCGGCATAGCGTATAAACCCCAGTGTATAAACATTCCAAAGCGGGCCTCGGTCCACCACTGCATTCTTTTTTCTTTATGTTCGGGTGTTTCTACCAGTAATTGAGCATTAACATGTACACTCTGAATAAATAGTGCAGCGATAATTGCAATTTTTATAAAACGGATTGATTTCATATTTTTGATCTCCTTTTAAATATTGTTAATTATTTTTTCAATCTTTTATCTGCAATCTTTCTTAATTTTATTGGTCCTGATAATCCTGAAGCCCGTAAGTATTTCTCGGCATCTTCAGCATCAAACTTATTAATATTGGTTTTTGTTAAACGCTTCTCTTCCGACAATCTGCCATCTAAAATCAACCGGTTTGACCACATATTAACTACTTCAACTTCAAGGTAATTTGTCCCTGCTTTTGCATATTTTGTAATATCAAAAACAAAAGGAGCACTCCATCTAACCGGCATTTGTTGACCGTTAACTTTAATTGAAGCCATCTCCTGTACGTTACCCAGGTCAAGCAACAGTTTTTTATTTTTTATTTCTTTTTTGTTTAAAGAAAAAGTTGTGTTATATGTAGCAGCCCCTGAATAATATTTGATTCCCTCATCTGTAAATTCCGTCCATGATTTCAATTCATCAACCGACACCTTTTCAATTCCGCCCCATTTCGGGTCAAAATTTATCTCCCAGCTTCCTTTAATGACTATATCCTGGCTTCCCTTGCCTGATACACGCACTGTTTTCCCATCAGACCAGGTCAACTCATATTCTCCTGGTTCAGTCACGTGGGCACGTAATTGGCTGTCTTTACCAACTATTTCGATATAGGGATTGGATTTGGTTTCAAATTGGTTTTCCGGGAAAAAAGACCGGCCGTCTTTAGTGATGTGAGTAATGTGAGATTCGTCTTTCTCTGCCTCTCTGAATATAATAAATTTCGATCCTTCAGGCTCAAAATGCAACGGGACAATTATGTATCCGCCCTCTTCCTGGTAGGTGTAGATTTTCCTGATCTCTCCAGTCATCGGATTCCACAATTCAGGCACTTTACCTGTCACGCGAAATTTACATTCCACCTGTTCGTAGCGATCAGGAAGATCGGTCAGGTAACGATACTCAAAATCATTAATCCCTTTCCGGGCATACCGGTTCACCACAAAATAGATTTCCTGGTTGTCGGTGGTTCTGTGAATAAAATCCAAAGCTGTTTTTTCATTGGTGCTTATAAATTCCAAATCGGGATGCACCCCTATTCCTGCCAGGACCTCATTGATATCCTGTCCCCATACTACACGGCCCTTGCCATATTCATTTTCAGTAATATTTTCACCATCAACATTGCTCCACATTCGTTTTGCAATAGCCTCAATTTCACTGTCAGATTCAGGATAATTCGTTAATCCGGTTGCCTTACGGGGCCGGGGGGCAATAACGGTCAATCCCTGCATAACCAATTTCTCCACTTTTTTCAAGACTTCAAGGTTGATGGCTTTCTCATCGGGAAGTACCAGTACTCGATAGGTCATTCCATCAGGCAGGACGAGTTTACCATTTTCTACTGACACACGGTTAAGCAAAATATCTTTTGAGCATTTGTCCCAGTTATACCCTCTTTTCAATTCTTTGTATTCATCCTTCAGGAAAATAAAATTTGGAACACCATCACCATAATAATATAGTACATCGGCAACAAACAATCCTTGCTGGAGCATAAAACTGCAGCGATTCATATAACTGATAAAATCGCCTGCCTGCTCCCACCATGTGACATTTGGGTTTAAATGAGTGCCTGCAAAATATTCGTTGCCAGGCAGACCAAATTCTTTTGGGGACGATGTAAAAGTATGCCAGGTGATACGGTTTACCCCTGCACAAAAAATCCGGTCGATATTGCCTTTTAAATCTTTGGGTGACCGTTCCCATTGCGGGCCAATTGAAGTAGGCCCTTCGGCCGCAATAAACCGTTTGCCATTCGTATGTGCCACACTCGCACTTTGCTTTACTGACAGACGTTCGGCATCGGAAACACGATGGGTATTGGAACGCGCCCAGAATTCACCCATAGGAAAATCACTAATCCCCATCACTCTTAATGCATCCACAGGGGCGGAATGAGGACCGCCGGATTCAGGATGGATCCCCAGCCCATTTTTGTGCGCCAGGTTATAAAAAAGCTGGTAATGGTTTTCAACCACACAATCGCTTACTGTATGGCGCAAATCATGAAGGAACCTGTTTGTTACCTCACGGCTTTCAACTACCCTTCCGGTTAATACAGGCATGTAATTTTTCAAATCGTATCCCCTGAATTTTTTAAATTCCTGCGGGAAATTGTTTGTCCAGTTTACAACTCCCATTTCCCAACTGTCGGTTTGCAAAAACCTTATGCTGTTCCCTGCTTCCTGCGCAGTTTTAATTAAAGGTTGTATAACTGTGTTACTGAATAATTCGAAAGCCCGGGGCGACAGGTGGTCAACTGATAGCCCGCCCCAGCCATCACTGGGAGTTGAAACTTTGGCTCCTGTGCAGGTATAACCATATCTCAAAATAGTCCATTCTCCCGATGGGGCGTCCCAATTTAACACTCCATCCTTATAATTATCCGTTAAATCAAATATCTCATTTTTTTGTAAAGGAGTAACAGGTATTTTTTCAGAATAACTTTCGCTCAATTCATGCAGGGGGAGGATGCCTTTCCAGCCCAGTGATTTATTAAAGGATTTTTTATCCCAATTCAAAATAGCATCATTTTGTACAGGGCTTTCCATATTTTTCACAGCCTGAACCAGCACATCCCTGTACAATAATATTACAGGCGGTTGCGGTAATTCCAACTGAATTACCTGCCCTCCGGTGACATTGGTTTCAGAAAAAACAATTTTTTTCATAGCAAATTCAGGAGTAATCGTTGGAGCTCCGGGATTCCAGCCACTTTGAACATTTACGCTCAATTCAATGCCAATTCGTTCGGCTTCCCTAACCGCATGTTTGTATAGCTCCATCCATTGATGGCTCATAAAAACCGGGCCGGCAGCAGTTTTCCTTGCAACCTTATAACTCGAACTACCGGCATCAAATAAAGATGCGCCTCCATAACCCCTGGCTTTCATTTGCTCCAGGTCGCGGGTGATCGATTCTTCCGTGACCATACTATTGAGCCACCACCAATAGCACCTTAATCCTGATTCATCGGGCGTTTTTAAGAATCCATCCTGCAAATCTTTATAATCTATATTAGTGTAAGTTTTTATTGGATAGCTATTGGTTTGAGCATAAGCTTCCAAAATCATCCATGTAAAAACCAGAAAAAAAACACATTTTAAATACCTCATTTTTTTGATCTCCTTTTTAATGTTGTTAGTTAATTTTTTTAGGTTAACAATTCATCGTTTGCCCAGTAATTCCCCCACAAACCGCCGGGCTACCGGATTTGTTTTCAGCCGATTCATCAATTCCACCTGACAAATCCTGAAATATCCTTTTCCATATTTTAATTCTGCCGCAGCCAGAGTCTGTCCTTTATCACCAAGCCAGTCAGAGTTACCGCTTAATAGTATCGGCGTCCATTCCGGTGCAATAAATACAGCAGGTAAGAATGGAGTAACGTAATCTTTTGATTGGTCATACCAGAATTTAAAATCCATCGGCTCAGCCCAATTCACAAGGGGATGGCTTATTGAAGGTGACACAAAATAATAACTACCCATTTTGGTTTTTTCCACTTCAACTTTGGTTTCACCGATACGATATTCACCCGGTGGCAATTCTACAAAAACAACTGTTTT
>JADFUQ010000265.1 GCA_015222065.1 Bacteroidota bacterium | reverse complement strand
TTTATTTTGTAACTGCTACTATTTGGGGCACGACTATAGTGATGTCGCAGTGGCTGGGTAATGTCTTCATTGTTCATCAGCTTGATAAGCGTATTTCATGGATCGAAACACCGGTAAAAAGGGCAGTTATCGGAATTATCTCCCTAATAATTTATTCGTTTACAGCCTTTGTTTTAGTACAAATATTAGTGTTCTTGATTCTTGAAGGAAGCTTACCGGATAATTTTGGGATAGGGGCTATTAACAGCAGTAAAATTGCTATCATTATCTCGTTCAGTATTGCATTTGTTTTTACTTCAATTGGGTTTTTAGAAAGCTGGCAAGTCTCTAATCTTGAAGCCGAAAAGCTCAAGGCTCAAATGATGACATACAAATATGAATCATTGCGTAATCAGTTAAATCCTCACTTTCTTTTCAATAATTTTAATGTGTTAAGCGACCTGGTGTATAAAGATCAGGAACTGGCTGTGAAGTTTATCAGTCAGATGAGTGATCTGTACCGGTATGTTATCGATAGTGGTGATAAAGAGGTTATATCTCTTGCAGAGGAGTTAAGCTTTTTAGAATCATATATTTTTCTGTTGAAAACCAGGTTTGAAAAAAACCTTGATATCAGTTTGAAACTTGAAGCCGCGGATGATGACCTTATTGTGCCTATGGCTTTGCAATTACTGATTGAAAATGCAGTGAAGCATAATGAAGTATCATCAGCAAAGCCATTGATCGTTGAGATTACAAGAAAGGATGATTATATTTTGGTTGTGAATAATCTGCAGCAAAAAAGTGTGAGAAACAACTCTACAAAAACAGGATTAAGGAATATTACTCAACGGTATGCATTCCTGACTGATAAAAAGATTGATGTTAAACTGATAAAAAACCGGTTTGAAGTTTTGCTCCCCATTCTAAAATCAGCGGAATAAATGGACGTTATTATTATTGAAGATGAAAGAAGGGCTGCCAATATGCTGGAAAGGCTGATTGGAGAAGTTGATCCTTCAATGATCATTGTGGCTAAGTTAGAATCTGTCAGAGAATCAGTTGAGTTTCTCAGGAAAAACAGAGATATATCCTTGATATTTTCAGACATTCAACTGGGCGACGGTTTGAGTTTTGAGATTTTTGAGAAGACAGAGTTTACATGCCCGATCATATTTACTACGGCTTATGACCAATATGCCATTAATGCATTCAAGGCTAATGGTATTGATTACCTCCTTAAACCGGTGAAAAACGATGATCTTGAAAAAGCCATAACAAAATATAAACACTTTTCAAAGCCGGCACCAATAACTGATATTACGGCAATTGCTAATTTGTTATTGGAAAGGAAATCAGAGTACAAATCAAGGTTTATGATCAAAGTGGGGGAGAAAATAAAAGTTATTCCCGTTGAAGATATTCCTGCATTCTACAGTATGGAGAAAGCAACATTTATATTCACCTCCAACCAGAGAAACTATGTTATAGATTATTCACTTGATCATCTGCAAACTTTACTCAACCCGGAACGCTTTTTCAGGATCAACAGGAAATACATTGTATCACTTGATTACATTGATGAGATCATAGCATGGTCTAACAGCCGTCTTAAAATAAAAATCACCGGACTTGAAGAGGAAAACATTATTGTTGCCAGGGACAGGACCAGGGAATTCAAGGAATGGCTGGGCGAGTAATAAACAAATTTAGAA
>JADFUQ010000264.1 GCA_015222065.1 Bacteroidota bacterium | reverse complement strand
GCCAAACACAGCATATACGGCGCACTTCGTTCGCCCAAATTTCGGCTACACCGAAACTTCGTATATGCTGGGAACGTTGTGTGTCATTAAAGGAACTACATTATGGACAGCAAAATTTGTTTAATAACAGGAGCTAATTCCGGAATAGGAAAAGAAGCAGCCATTCTTATTGCACAACAAGATTATAAAGTAATAATAGCTTGCAGAAATCCTGAAAAAGGCAACAAGGCATTATCAGTTATTAAACAACGTAGTGGTAATGATTCTGTTGAATTGAAAATTGTAGATATGTCTCTTCAGGAATCAATAGAAAATTTATCTAAAGAGTTGCACAATGAATATGAGAGAATTGATGTAATTATTCATAATGCAGCAATCTTTGACTTAACTCAGAAAGAACGATTTATAACAAAAGAAGGGATTGAAAGTGTTTGGGCTACAAATCATATCGGACCCGTATTATTTACCAAGCTGATATTAGATTTACTTAAAAACAGTGATAACGGCAGGATTATTACAATTTCGTCAAAAGGATTATTAGCGAAACCGTTTCTTAAAATCAATTTTAGTGACCCGGAATTACTTAGCGGAAAATTTAATATTGTGAAAGCATATTATCAATCTAAGCTTGCACAAATAATGTATTCCTTATGGCTGTCAAAAGAGTTGAAAGACACAAAAATTACCGTTAACTCAATAAGAGTTCCTGCGGTGAGGATTGACATTTCAAAATATCCTAACCTCTCAGGATTATTAAAAAAGATATATAAATTCAAAAGTAGATTTTCTCTATCGCCAGTAAAAATGGCTGAAACGTATAAATACCTTTCTACTTCAGAAGAAGTAAAGAATAGGTCTGGTGAATATTTCAACGAAAAGAATGAGATAGTAAAATTTAGCAATTATCAGAAAAATTGGATTGAGATTGAGAAACTGATGAAATTAACCTTGAAGTATCTAAAATAACAAATTCAAATTATTTCCTATAAGACAGAATGTATTTTTTGTTGAAGATTTGGAAAAGATAATGAAATTCAATATTGATGAAAGCGGATATCCATATGAACCCTATTTTGAATAAATATCGGCCGTAAACAATACAATTAGATTTAGGAAAAAAATGACAAACGAAAATGATTTATTAAACAGAACTTTCGAGACATGCATCAGTAGTTTTTTTATAAGAAACAAACTTGGTAAAGGCAAGTCCGGCTATTCGTATTTGGCAGAATTTGGGAATCATCATTATGTTCTCAAACTAATGCATTATGAGCCTTGCCATTATTATTCATTCGGCGCTAACAACAAAGTAGATCTTGAAGTTAATGCATATAATAGATTGAAAGAATGCAACATATTGTTACCTGAACTTTTCATCTATGATGCTGAAAAAAATTATTTGGTCAAAGAATATATCGAAGGTGTTGCGGCTTCCGAACTGATTGCCGGTAATAAAATCACAGAATCCATAATTAAGCAATTATTTAAAATGTACCGCCTGGCAAAAAAGGCAGGTTTAAATATCGACTATTTCCCAAGCAATTTCATTATTCGGGATCAGCAGTTATTCTACATCGATTATGAATGTAATCCATACAGTCCTGAATGGGATTTGCCAAATTGGGGAATTTACTATTGGGCTAATACTGAGGGATTTAGAGAATATTTATCAACAGGCGACATTCTGTTTATCAATGAGTCCCCGGAAACAGGAAAACCGCTAAAAAAACCATTTGAAGAAGAAGTTTCAGCCTGGATAAAGAAATATG
>JADFUQ010000002.1 GCA_015222065.1 Bacteroidota bacterium | reverse complement strand
CAGGGTAATCATTTAAAATATTTTTGAATGCATATTAAGAATATATGTTTATGCAGAAATATCACCAGTAGTAAAGCTACTCTCAGGATTCTGTTTCTGTTTACTTGTTTTAATTGATAGTGCATATGTCTTAACATAACAGTTGAATTAAGTGAATAGACAAAACATGCCTAAACAAATTCTTACCTCCTGAGTAAACCGTGATTCCGTGAATCCAAGGTAAGTATCAGGAGATCAGACTAAAATTCCTTCGTTTGCTGAAGCGAAAGCGAAGGAAAATTAAGACTATTTTAACAATGAAATTTATGAATAATTTTAATTACGGTGATTACTAATTTTATGAAAAATGGAAGGTTTTTGATAAAACTATTGCTGGAGGGGAGGAAAGGGGGTTTTGTTGGCGATGAATGGTGGATCAGGAGGATTTGTGATTATAACGGAATTACGTAATCTTATTTGTCTAAAAATCAACAAATAAACTTTTATATTTAACTTTTTGAACTACAGTGGCAGGATATAAACGGAAAACGCCGGGAGAACCGGCGTTTTTTCTATGATATATGAAATTCAATCTATTTCTTATCCTTTTTTTCTTCTGTCTTCTTTTTGGGTTTAGCTGCAGATTTTGTTGTAGTGGTTTTTTTCGCTGCGGTTGCTTTTTTTACAGCCGGTTTCTTTTTTGGTTTTGCTACAGTTTTCTTTTCAGTTTTTACTTCTGTTTTCTTTGCCTTTGATTCCTGTTTGTCTGTTTTAGTATCAGTTTTTGTTTTATCCGGAGTTTCGTCTGTTTTTGTCTCTGTTTTGATTTCTATTTCAGGTTTAACCTGAACTTTAGCTTCTTCTTTTTCTTTTACTTCCGCCTTTTTCACAGGTTTTGGAGCTTCCTGTTTTTTTGGAGTTGCATCTATTTTTTTCTTTTTGGATTTCCTGGGTTTCAATACACCATAAGTTCCGGAAAATAATTTACCTCTTCTGGTTTTTCTGTCTCCTTTTCCCATAACGATTCTTTTAATAAAATTATAATTTGAATTCCTGATTTTTAATAATGACCCCAAAAATACTAATTCTAACGGGAATTCATAGAAATATTTGTTTTAATAAATAGTAATATTACTTCATCTGATAAGAACTTATTGTAAATTTGTGGATTTACATAGATTAAGTCAGGCAGTGCCTGTAATATGATAATATCTGATTAGATGGATTTTAGGAGAGTTTGTTTTCTTTATATAACAGGTTTTTGTTTGCTGTTTTTCTCATGCGAATCTGAAAAGATATGTGAGCAATCAACCGTTTCTAAGTTAAATGCAGGGTTTTATTTAGTTCAGGATAGTATCCCTGAAGCAGCGTCGGTAGATAGTTTTACAGTTTACGGAATAGGCAGGGCGGACAGTTTGATATATGACCAGGCAAATTCTGTTAGTAGTTTTGTTCTTCCTCTTTCTCATTCCGTTGATACCACAGGATTTGTTCTTACTCTGGGCACTGAAACTGATACGATCACCTTCCTGTATTCCCGTGAATTACACCTGTTATCGATGGAATGTGGATTTGCAACATATTATTATATTGAAAGTGTAGATAATACCTCGAATGTTATTGATTCGGTAAGAGTGGTCAATGAAAAAGTAACAACCGGCGATGATGAGAATATTCAGATATACCTTTAGTTTGTTCATGTTTGCCTGGCTAACTGCCGGTGCTCAAACTGACAATCTTGATAATGGAGGGATAAGGCTTGGGTTTGATATTTCGCGTATTGCTGTGCCGTTTCTTGAGGAAGGGAGAGTAGAATATGACGGATCAGTTGATCTCAGAATAAACAAGGACCTGTATCCTGTAATTGAAATTGGCTGGGGCGATTTTGAAACAGAAGGGATGAATTTTTTATACAGGTCAACCGGCTTTTCTTTACGAACCGGGATTGATAAAAATTATCTGAAAAAAGATAATGTTAATAATATGGGGATGTTTTTCGCCGGGGTCAGGTATGGGGTAAGCTTTTTCAAACATGAATCTACGGATCTGAAAATTAGTGATCCGTATTGGGGAGATTTCTCCGGAGCAATTCCAATGAAGAACATGAATGCTCATTGGCTGGAATTTTCAACCGGTATAAGGGCTAAAATATTTAATAATATTTATTTAGGATGGTCATTAAGGGGCAGGTTACTTTTATACAAGTCGGATGATCTCAACATGTCACCTAATTATATACCGGGGTTCGGGAAAGTAAATGGTAGGACTAACCTGGGTTTCAGATATTCAGTTTTTTATCAATTGCCCTTATAAATACCCCGTCAGCGGTTTACTCACTCCCACTATCCATTACTCAAAACCCTGCTCGTGAGACATTTCGTTCACTTTGTTCACGAAATGGTTCAAACCCTGACGGTGGTTTGGTTTGCTTTTACAACAACTTTATTCCGGCTTTAACACATGACTCAACCATTTTGTCCGGCCAGATACCTGCCTGCACTTCTCCAATATGAGCTTTATCTAAAAGATACATACAAAGCCTGGATTGACCTATTCCACCTCCCATAGTTAGGGGCAATTCGTTGTTTAACAATCTTTTGTGGAAGTATAGCTCTTTACGGTTCTCGTTTCCGGTAATCTTTAGTTGATTAAGCATAGTCTCTTTGTCAACCCTTATACCCATTGAAGAAATTTCATAGGCTGATTTAAGCACAGGGTTCCAAAGAATAATATCCCCATTCAGTCCTTTATATCTGTTCACCGTTTCAGTTGTCCAGTCATCATAATCAGGTGCTCTACCATCATGAGGTTTCCCGTCTGCCAGAATACTTCCTATACCAATTATAAATACTGCTCCAAATTTTTCTGCAATTTTATTCTCGCGTTCTTTAGGACTGCTTTCAGGATAAAGGGCTAATAATTCTTCAGAATGTATGAATTTTATTGTTTCCGGAAGCTTTTCTTTGATCTGAGGGAATGCTTCTGATACAAGAAATTCTGTCCTCTTTATTGCATTGTATATTTTAACAACAGTATTTTTCAGGTAATCCGGATTCCGGTCGACTGATAAAATTACCTTCTCCCAGTCCCATTGATCAACGTAAATTGAATGAATATTAGAGAGTATTTCATCGGGACGGATAGCATTCATATCAGTATAAATACCTACTCCATTGTTCATTCTAAGATCGGCAAGCATAAGCCGTTTCCATTTTGCAAGTGATTGCACTATCTCAAATTCTTCATTTTTAATATCTTTTACCCTGAAAGAGACCGGTTTCTCAATACCATTAAGATCATCATTGATTCCGGTTCCCTTTTTAACAAACATCGGAGCGGTTATCCTTTTCAGATGTAGCTCAGCAGCAAGGTTAACCTGGAAATGATCTTTGATAAATTTTATTGCATGCTCGGTGTTTTTTATACCCAGCAGACTTTGATAGTTTTTTGGAATTGTAAGGTGACTCATAATTTTTATTTATCAGATTCCCCAGTTAGCCTTTCAGGTCTTTTCATTCATCGCTTGTTGCATTCTCAAGAGTTTTCATTATACTGAACACAAATGCAGAGGATAGGAACAACATTACTACCAGCAACAGGAAGAATTGCCACATCTCCCATTTCATCCAGAAAGGTCCTATTAGTCCGGCAAGCAGGTTTCCAACTGCCGTTGATCCCAGCCAGGCTCCCTGCATAAAACCGGAAAGGCTTGGCGGAGCAACTTTCGAAACAAAAGAAATTCCAATTGGGCTATAGAATAATTCTGATATTGTAAGACTGAAATAAGTAGCAATCAGCCAGTAGGGAGTAACTCTCATAGAATCTGCAATAGAGCCCGCGACAAAATCTTTTGGTGTAACAAGGCCAATGACTGCAACAATCATAATTACAAAACTTAATCCTGCCAGCATAAGTCCAATGCCAATCTTTCGCGGAGAACTTGGCTCCAGGTGCCTTTTGTTGAGTGCGGCAAAGATTCCTATGACCAGTGGTGTAAGGAAAACGATGAAAATAGGATTGAATTGCTGGAATATGATGGGGCTAATGGGCATTTTGGGATCATAGGTGCTAATCACCAGGTAGGCAATTGCAGTCGCAATGATCGCCATACTCAGACCAATCATTTTCGTGAGTTTACTGTTTTTTTTGCCAATTAATAAGACAAGTCCAATAATAACAGCAATAATGGGAAGGAATGCTCTGAGGTCAAAAAAAGCATAGGTGAAAGCGCTGACCTCGGTAAATGTGTAATCCCGGGCAAAGATGGTTAAGGTAAAACCATTTTGATGGAAAGCCATCCAGAAGAAAATATTAACCATAAAGATCAAGCCAAGTGCAATCAGCCTTTTTCTGAATTGCTCAGGTTTAAGTTTAATTATGTTTGAGGATTCATCCTTAACCGCTTCTTTGTGCATTACATCAACATGCTTGTATGTTTTACGGAAGCCTATAAAGATGAGCAGGGAAATGAAGATACTTACTGCTGCAATGCCGAAACCCAGGCTGTAGGACTTACTGAGGGTATTGATATAATGCTGGCTAAAATCGGCGAGGTTGGTAAATTCATAAGCAGTATCAGGAAGGATCGAAGATTTCGCCAAGTCCATATATTCAGAGGCCCTTTCATAAACACCTCCTTCTTGTACAGCATTAAGATAGTCGTGAGCCATGCTAGGAATATTGGCGTTATAAACCAGGTCTCCTTTTTTCATGATCCACTTGCTCATGGTCTGGGCAGCAGATGGGGCAAAAAAGGCCCCTACATTAATCCCCATGTAAAAAATCCAGAAAGCAGCATCTCTGAATTTGTTGAATTTTGAATCATCGTAAAGCTTTCCTACAAGAGCTTGCAGATTGCCTTTAAAAAAGCCGGTTCCAAAAGAGATAATGGTAAGGGATATGTATATCATAAATTTCCCCGAACCGGGTTGTGACAGTAGTAAATAACCTGCGATCATAAGGATAATCCCCAGAGTAATGGTTTTCCCAAAACCCAGGAGCTTGTCGGCAATGATCCCACCCAGAAGAGGAATAAAATAAATGCCGAATAGAAATGTTCCGTATACCCGGCCAGCTTCTTCAGCATTCATGCCAAATCTGGCCTGCAGGAAAAGAATAAATATAGCAAGCATGGTATAGTACCCAAAACGCTCACCCATATTTGCGAATAAAAAGACATAAAGTCCTTTTGGATGTCCTTTTAACATGGTATTTATTTTTTAAAATTAGTGATCTGAAAAAATAATTGGGACAAATATAAACAACTTTTTAAACATGAAGACAGACACAAATTAGTTTGCAACTATTCAGTGCCTTAAGTTTGGAATGACTAAAATTCAAAGTGACTAAAGTGACTAAAGTTAAAACTTCTTCCCAACTTTAGCTCTCTTTTAACTTTAGCTCACTTTAAACTTCTTCTCAACTTTAGTTCACTTAAAGTATTTTGAAATATGTTAAAGATTTTTTATTTGTCAGGGAAGAGATTATTTTTGTAAATAAAGAGAGTTTTTAAAAAACAAAACGGTAAAGCCAGTAAAGAACCTGATCAAGGTATTGTTATATAAATTGATTGTTTAATTATGGATAATAACCAGGCGGGAAAAATATTTTTTTCAAAACAGGTAAAAGGGATTGATCAGTATACAATTTCTAATGAACCAATCCCTTCTATTAATCTTATGGAACGTGCAGCAGGTACTGTATTCCAATGGATACTTAACCGTTATGAAAACACTAAGAAGGTAAAGATCTTTGTTGGTCCGGGGAATAACGGTGGAGACGGGTTGGCTGTGGCAAGGATGCTGGCAGGGAAAAAATATCCGGTTGGGGTATATTGGGTGAAATTTACTAAAAACTGTTCTATGGATTGGGGGATTAATTTTCAAAAACTTAAAGATCAGGGGATAGCTTATACCGAAGTTTTGACCCAAACTGACAATAAACCACAGATAAATGCTGATGACCTGGTAATTGATGCGATATTCGGATCAGGATTAAGCCGGCCACTTGAAGGGTTTCCGGCTGAAATAGTTGATTATATAAATGCTTCAGGTGCAAATGTGATTTCTATTGATATACCATCCGGATTGTTTGGCGAGGATAATTCCGGCAATGATCCTAACCATATAATCAAAGCCAGCTATACTCTTAGCTTCCAATTTCCAAAACTGGCTTTTTTCTTTCTTGATAATGAGGAATTTGTCGGTGAATGGAGTGTGCTTCCAATAGGATTACACCAGGAGATTATAAATTCGACAAATACAAATTATTATTACCTTACCGGAAGTTTTATAAAAAGTAAACTAAAAGTAAGATCAAAATTTTCCCATAAAGGAACTTTTGGCCATACTCTGCTAATTTCAGGGAATTACGGAAGAATGGGGGCAGCAGTACTTGCTTCACGGGCATGTCTCAGAACAGGAACAGGACTTATTACTACTCATGTTCCTCGTAAAGGATATGATATTCTTCAAAACAGTGTTCCTGAAGCAATGATCAGTATGGATGAATCAGATATTGTTTTCTCGGGTATCACGGATATGGATCAGTATAATGCAGTAGGGATTGGGCCTGCTATCGGTTTGAAGGATAATACACAAAAAGCTTTCAGAGAATTACTGAAAACAATAAATGTTCCTTTGGTTATTGATGCTGACGGGATAAATATCCTTGGAGAAAATAAGGAGTGGCTTCAACAATTGCCAAAAAACACTATCCTGACACCTCATCCTAAAGAATTTGAACGTATAGCCGGTAAGACATCAGATGGGTATAACCAAATGCAAAGACTGGTTGAGATGGCAGAGAAGTATCAGATTTTTATTGTACTTAAGGGTGCACATACAGCCATTGCATCGCCTGATAGGTTATGTTATTTCAATACAACCGGGAACCCGGGAATGGCTACTGCAGGCAGTGGTGATGTGCTGACAGGTATTATTTTAGCACTGCTTGGCCGGGGATACAGCCCCGGCGATGCCGCTGTTACAGGAGTGTATTTGCATGGATTGGCAGGAGACCGTGCTGCTAAGATCACGGGTGAGGAATCTCTTATTGCTAATGATATTATTGATTATCTTGGAACGGCTTTTGGTGAACTTAAAGGATCCTGATGCCAATTTAATATTTCTAAAAACAAAATTATGAAGAGCTGGATTAAAACACTGTGTGTTATTTTCATATTAACATTTTTTTCCGGATGTAAAATACCCATACTAACTCATTCAACGGTTACTCCTCTGGGTAATCGTACTAGTATATCATCCGGAAGTATTATTTATTCTTTGCCGCGAACAACATTTCATATCGAGGTTACAGCAAAGAAAACTGTTTATAAGCAGGGTCCTTATTTTCGTTATGCTGAAAAATATCTGGGTATAACGGAAAAATTTCCCGGAAGTTCGGTTAAATGGACTATCAACGATATCAATATTTCATCATACGAGGAAATTGATCCTGATCATTATTATGTAATAGAAAGTGATGGATTTTTCGAGACAAATGCACTGGCGATGACAAAAGCAGGATTGATACTTACACCCAACCCTGAAATCTATAATAAACAATCTACTCTGAAAGGATTAGTATCAGACCGTCCCGCGAGATTATATTTTACCGACCTTTCCATTAAGGGAAATCTTAAGGAGAAGGTCCAACCTGTAAGTGATATTTTGCAAACAGATACTGCTTTATTCCTTCAGATTCCCGTTTTTATGAAGAAAGAAAAAGTTCCAAAGACTACTGAAGAAAAAGCCAGGGAAGTGGCAGATTTTATTACCAAATTAAAAAATAAGAGATTGGAACTTTTAGGCGACCCTTATGACATTTATCTTAATGGCGGAGGATTTGAATATATTATTGAAGAGATGAAAACCCTTGAGAAAAAATATACAGCTCTGTTCACAGGGATTACATATTCAGAGGTTTATAAAGCATCGTTTGGACATACTCCTGATGAAAATATTCCGGGTAAGCCTGAGGTGCTGTTCCGGTTCTCAGATCATAAGGGTATTCTGCCGGCTACAGATCTTACAGGCAGACCTGTTGTTCTAGAGTTTAATAGTGAGAAAAAGACTGCTGCTCTTGCTCCTATAACAATAGAACCATTTGTTTCGCAAACCAAAGAGAAAAACCCATCTGTGCCTCTTTATTACCGTATCCCTGATGTTGTTGAAGTCAGAGTTGTGGATGGCCGCAACATATTGGGACATAAAAAAGCTCTTGTATATCAGTTTGGAAAAGTGGTGAACCTTCCATCAAGTTTTCTGATCAGAGAAAAATAGTTACTGGTTACTGGTTACTGGTAGCTGGTCTGAGGCAAAAGTGAAGATTAATCAGAAATGATTGGAAAGGGAAAGATTCTGATCCAGGGTGATGGTTTGTTCCGAAGGAGACAATTTTAACCTGATTTTAAAGGGTGAAAAAGGATTTTGCGAGGAGCGAAGCGACGAAGCAATCTCCCAAAAACAACCAGAATACTAAATAAATGGACTGTCATGAGCTTTACGAAAAGCCGGGAGAGATTGCTTCACTTCGTTCGCAAAATCGCTGTACCTATTATGCTTAAAAGTGGACATATGACAGCCTTGAACTTTTGCGAACTCGAAACTCGAAACCCGCAACTCGAAACTCTTATTTCTTAACCCGTAACTCTTAATCCGAAACTCGTAACACTGCCTCATGTGTCTTACTTAATACTACTCTTAAAAGCAGTCTGAAATTCCTCCCATTTCTTTATTTTATAGTGGTCATTAGCAAAATAGAGCAGGATAGGTTCAATCTTTTCAGGGGTAAGATATCCCGGAACAGCAGTTAGCAGTTGAAGATCTTCGGTCATGTATGCAACCGAGGGGTATGACATTTGCCCCTGGAGCAGTGCGACTGCAAGCTGGTGGGGGTTTCTTGACCTGTCACCATTATTAATAAATGTTTTTCCACCAAATTCGATGGGTTCTTTCGATTCAGCATCGAATTTAACAGGGTAATATTCCTTGTTAAGGATCTTAGCAATTTCCGGATGCTCAAAGGTTTCTTTATCCATCTTCTTACACCAACCACACCAGTCGGTATAAACATCAATAAAAAGTTTCTTTGGATTTTCTTTTGAAAGCTTGACTGCCTCCTGGAAAGTGTACCATTTAACTTTTTTGCCGGTTTCTTGTCCGAATGAAACGGAGATACTTATAATAAAGATTAATAGTATCGGAAT
>JADFUQ010000025.1 GCA_015222065.1 Bacteroidota bacterium | reverse complement strand
TGTTCGGGAATCTCCTCCTGATGTCGGAAGGTGTGAAATATGTATCGGATGCAAAAAGACTTTTCATAAAAATGGTGAATTAAAAATACAATTCAATCTTTCCGGGTCATTCAATTCCGGTTCTTTTTCACAAGTGGTTATGAATAAAAATGCCGGAATAATTAACCAGAGAAATCTATGAATTTCTTTTCTCATTATTTTCAGAAGCTACAGCTGAAGTTGATATTTTATTCCTATAATATGATGCAATTTATCTTTATTATAATAATCCTGCAAAAAATAAAAAACCTCCAGATCATTATTTTTCTTAAAATTGAATTCCGTTCCAATTTCATACCTCCCTTTATAAAATGATTTTTCATCACTTTTCTGAAATAGCTCCATTGAAATGTGCGGATTAAATTTACACTTCTTAATATCATATTTAGCCTGGAGACGGTACCGGTAGTATGATTTGTTCTCCCTTGTTTCTCCGGAAAAGTCAGTATAATTTGTATATCTTAAACGGAGTTCCAGTTCCAGGCGGTTGATCTCATATTTTGGTTCTGCATCGAATGCAAACCTGTGGAGATATTCAGGTTCATCATTAGTATAATCCCCGATAAAACGGTAATATCCACTTAGTTTCAGAAATTTAAAAGGTTTATATCTTAGTCCTCCTTGTAGGATAAGTTCGCTGAATTCCAAGAAGTTACTGAATCTAATCTCAGGATTGATCTCAAGATCCAGATCAGGTAACAGATCAATTTGGAGTTCGAATTCAAATCGTTCATAAGTTTTCGGTTGCTGAGCATGCAGCAATGTGCCTAAAAACAGAAGTAACAAAAATACTCCTGTGAGTGCAGTGATACGGAAAAACTCATTCATTTCATTCCAATTTGAAACTTTCTGAAGAAAGGTGCAATTTAATTAAATTTTATTTTTTGTATACAATTCTTGAGCACACTCCGGAAAGTATTTTTTTGCCAGAAAGACGCCCCGGTACAACTGTACCGGGGTCTCGAGTTTGGCTAATTTTTCATATAAAACATAGCAGAAATATTGGGGTTCGCCTTTTTTTTACAGCTTCGTGTTCTTATCTCTTGGTGCACGAAGCTGGAGAAATTAAGTCCTATGGATTTAGACCATATTTGTGCCCTTAGGTTATTGATTAAATCACCTGATCTATATCTTTTTTCTTCTTGTTTTTGATACCACTTAGGCCTTGGTAGTGTTTTCTTTTGGGATGTTTTAAGCGATTTGTAACTTGCAATATGAAGTAATGAATACATAGCTGCAATAAATGCCGGAACACTTACAGCAGATTCTGGATTTCTTACCTGAGCCTGGCCACAGCCAAGCAGAGATTTTTCTTCTCGAAAGTTTACTTCTATCTCCCATCGCCACAAATAAGATTGTAAAAGTTTCTCAATGTTTAATTCAGGGTCTATACAAATCAAGTAAGCCGGTTTCCTATAAAGTACTTTAGATTTTTTAGTAAGCCTATAACCTAGTGCTCTGATTACAACTAATTTTAAAATATGTTGTCCGCCTGCTGATCGCCATCGAGTATTTTTAATTATTTTCACATTGAATAGGTGTTCTTTACCTGCTGCCCAAGCGTTTACTTTTTG
>JADFUQ010000263.1 GCA_015222065.1 Bacteroidota bacterium | reverse complement strand
TCGCGTGGTACTATCAGAATGGTATCATCTCCTGCCACCGTGCCGAGGATCTCAAACGGGTGTGTTTGGTCAATTGCCGATGCCAGGCTACCGGCATACCCGGGCAATGTTTTCATTACTCCCAGTCCGGATCCGAACTCAAGGGATATAAAACCATTCAAAGGAAATCCCTCTGTTTTAATTTCTCTTTCCTGATCCCTTTCTTCTCCTGGAAGTTTATAGATATAACCTATACGGTCATCCGGGATTTTACCAACCCTCAAATACCTTAAATCCCTTGAGAGAGTTGCCTGCGTAAGCTGATATCCCTCTTTATCGAGTTTCTTCAATAATTCATCCTGGCTCGAAATTTTCTCTGTCTTAACAATTTTTTTTATCGCTGACAGCCGTTGAACTTTTGTTTTCATTATTGTATTTTTATACATATATTTTGCAAATATATGCATTTTTATTTTTTAACCTCAACTTTCCTGAAAAAAAAATGTATTTTTAGCCATTATTTCGTATAATAAAAATCATCTATGAAGGAATCTGTTAAAAAAGTTGTTGTTTTGGGATCCGGAGCCTTAAAAATAGGGGAAGCAGGCGAATTTGATTACTCGGGTTCACAGGCATTAAAAGCACTTCGTGAAGAAAATATTGAAACTATCCTCATCAATCCAAATATTGCAACTGTCCAAACTTCGGAAAAAGTTGCCGACAAGATATACTTTCTACCGGTAACTCCTTATTTTGTTGAAGAGGTAATTAAAAAAGAAAAACCTGATGGCATCCTGCTCGCGTTCGGAGGCCAGACTGCCCTGAACTGCGGAATTGATCTGTATAAAGAAAAAGTATTCGAAAAATATAATATCCGGGTACTGGGAACCCCTATCCAGTCCATTATGGATACTGAAGACCGGGATTTCTTTATCAAAAAACTGGCTGAGATTAATGTTCTGACACCCAGAAGTATTGCAGTCAGTAAGGTTAAGGATGCAATATTAGCAGCAGAGAGTCTTGGTTACCCGGTAATTATCAGGTCGGCGTACTCACTTGGCGGGCAGGGAAGCGCTTTCTGTAAAAACAAGGAAGAATTGCACGAAATGGCCTCCAGGGCATTTTCCTATTCCGGTCAGATTCTTGTGGAAGAATCACTGAAAGGATGGAAAGAGGTTGAATATGAAGTGGTACGCGACCAGTATGACAACTGTATCACGGTTTGTAATATGGAGAATTTTGACCCTCTGGGCATACACACGGGCGAAAGTATCGTGGTAGCACCATCACAAACACTTACCAATACAGAATATCACAAGTTGCGGGAACTATCCATTAAGGTTATTCGACATATCGGTATTATCGGGGAATGTAACATTCAGTATGCACTTGATCCGAATTCAGAGGAATACAGAGTAATTGAAGTGAATGCCCGCCTCTCCCGGTCAAGCGCCCTTGCATCCAAAGCAACCGGATATCCCCTGGCTTTTATTGCAGCTAAACTTGGTATCGGGTACGGACTTCATGAACTTAAAAATTCTATTACCAAAACAACTACCGCCTTCTTTGAACCGGCACTGGATTATATTGTTTGTAAAATACCGCGGTGGGATCTTAACAAATTCGATGGTGTTTCTCACCTTATCGGCAGTAGTATGAAAAGTGTTGGTGAAGTGATGTCAATCGGAAGAACATTCGAAGAAGCAATACAGAAAGGATTAAGAATGATAGGTCAGGGGATGCACGGGTTCGTGGGAAACCGGATCACAGGGTTTAAGAATATCGATGAGGAGCTTGCACAACCCACTGACATGCGCATATTTGTTATTGCCGAAGCCCTGGAGAAGAAATTTTCCATTGACAAGATACACGAACTGACAAAGATTGATAAATGGTTCCTCTACAAACTTAAAAATATTATTGACCTTAAAGAAGACCTTACGAATTACAATCAGATCAACAAGTTACCGGTTGATACTCTCATGGAAGCAAAGATACTGGGATTCTCAGATTTTCAGCTTACCAGGTTTGTTATGAAATCAAAGGATGATAAAATAGCAAACGACATGATCACTGTCAGGGAATACAGGAAATCGCAGGGAATAGTACCGGTTGTAAAACAAATTGATACGCTGGCAGCCGAATATCCTGCCCAGACCAATTACCTGTATCTCACTTACAGTGGAAAAGAACACGATATTGATTATTCCGTATTAAAGAAGTCGGTTATAGTTCTGGGATCAGGCGCATACCGTATTGGTAGCAGTGTTGAATTCGACTGGTGTGGCGTAAATGCCCTTGACACCATTAAACAAAGCCGCTACCAGTCGGTAATGATCAATTACAACCCTGAAACGGTTAGCACTGATTATGATATCTGCGACAGACTTTATTTTGACGAACTTTCCCTGGAAAGAGTACTGGATATAACCGAACTGGAAGTACCTGAAGGTATTATTGTTTCCACCGGCGGACAAATACCAAACAACCTCGCTATCAGACTGTACGAACAAAACGTAAATATACTGGGCACCTCTCCACTCTCAATTGACCGGGCTGAGAACAGGCATAAATTTTCCTCTATGCTCGATAGTATCGGGGTTGACCAGCCACGCTGGAAAGAGCTTACCAGTACCGGTGATATTCATGGCTTTGTTGAAAAGATCGGGTTTCCCGTACTGGTAAGACCATCCTATGTTTTATCCGGTGCGGCAATGAATGTGGTATCAAACAAAGATGAACTCGGACATTTCCTGGAAATGGCATCCCAGGTCTCCAAACAATACCCGGTTGTGGTTTCAGAATTTATTGAAAATGCCAAGGAAATTGAGATTGATGCAGTTGCCGGTTCCGGTGAGCTAATCGCGTATGCTATTTCTGAGCATGTTGAGTTTGCCGGTGTCCACTCAGGTGATGCAACCATGATATTCCCGCCACAGAAAATCTATTTTGAAACGATAAAGCGTATTAAGCGTATCACCCGCCAGATAGCAAAAGAGCTCAATATTTCCGGTCCGTTTAACATACAATTTCTTGCAAAAGACAACGATATAAAGGTGATTGAATGTAACCTCAGGGCAAGCCGCAGTATGCCTTTTGTATCAAAGGTACTGAAAACCAATCTTATTGAAATGGCTACACGGGTGATGCTTGGAGAAAAAGTGGAAAAACCAAATAAGTCCATTTTCGACCTGGATTATGTAGGCATCAAGGCACCACAATTTTCATTCTCTCGCCTCCTTAAAGCAGACCCTATACTTGGTGTTGATATGTCGTCAAC
The DNA here is from genome assembly GCA_015222065.1 of Bacteroidota bacterium. Taxonomy (GTDB): domain Bacteria; phylum Bacteroidota; class Bacteroidia; order Bacteroidales; family VadinHA17; genus JADFUQ01. The sequence goes on along the minus strand of JADFUQ010000263.1, from coordinate 811 downwards.
CGGAGAAGTTGGATGTATAGGTGAAGATTTTTATGAAGGAATACTGAAGTCAATGTTGTCGGTAGGCTATTCCATACCCCGGAAAGCGGTCCTTCTCTCAACCGGACCACCCCGTTCGAAGGTAGAGTTGATAGCAAGCGCCAGGGAACTGAATAACAAAGGATATAAATTATACGCCACACGCGGTACTCAGAAATTCTTTGAAACCAACGGGATAGAAGCTGAAGTAGCTTGCTGGCCGGACGAAAAGAAAACTCCTAACACAATTGACCTGATACGTAACAAAGAAGTTGATCTTGTAATCAATATCCCCAAGAACCTTTCAAAAAGTGAACTTGAAAACGATTACAGTATCAGGCGAAACGCCGTGGATTTCAATGTCCCCCTCATTACCAATGCACGCCTGGCCAGTGCTTTTATCCTGGCATTTTGTAAGCTGGACATGTCAGATATTGCTATAAAAAGCTGGGATGAGTATCAGTAAGGGGTGAAGAAGTCGAAGAGGAGAAGAGGTGATGAGGTAATGAGGTGATGAGGTAATGAGGTAATGAGGTGATGAGGTAATGAGGTAATGAGGTAATGAGGTGATGAGGAAAAAGAAGCAGGTAAGACCTGCCAGAGTGCGCCGAAGGTGCTCCTGGCAGAGTCGGAAGGAATAAAAAGCAATGAAAAAAGAAAAGAAACCAGTAACAAGCAACCAGTAACAAGTAACCAGTAACCAGCAACGAGCAACTTAAGTTAATTACTAAATTTGAGACTATATTTAAATAACCAACCCATAGGTTATAATATTCCAATATTCTAAAAATGA
>JADFUQ010000262.1 GCA_015222065.1 Bacteroidota bacterium | reverse complement strand
TATACTATGAGTAATAAAATAAGTGAACTTGATCCAAAAGTACTCTGGAAACATTTTTATAGTCTTACTCAGGTTCCCAGACCTTCAAAAAAGGAAGGAAAAATCATTCAGTTTATGCGTGAATTTGGTGAAAACCTTGGACTTGAAACTATTGTGGACGAAGTAGGTAACGTGATCATTAAGAAGCCTGCAACTTCCGGGATGGAAAACAGGAAAACTGTTGTTCTTCAGGGACATTTGGATATGGTCCCCCAGAAAAACAGTGATAAGATATTCGACTTTGAAACAGACCCTATTGAACCTTTTATAGATGATGGCTGGGTAACTGCTGATGGAACAACTCTGGGTGCTGATAATGGTATGGGTGTTGCCGCTGCAATGAGTATCCTCGAGTCTGATGACCTGCAGCACGGACCTGTAGAGGCCCTGTTTACAATTGATGAAGAGACCGGAATGACCGGGGCTTTTGGTCTTAAGGCTGGTATTCTTGATGGTGATATACTTATCAATATGGACTCTGAAGATGAAGGTGAGCTTTATGTTGGTTGTGCCGGAGGTACAAATGGTAATATGAAAATTACATTTAAGAAAGAAAATGTACCGGATGGGCACAAAGCTTTCAAACTGGAATTATCGGGCTTAAAAGGCGGACACTCAGGTATAGATATCCCTCTTGAAAAAGGGAATTCAAATAAACTGCTGAACAGGTATATGTGGCATGCTGCAAAAAAGCATGGATTACGAATTGGTGATATTGAGGGAGGAAGCCTGAGGAATGCTATTCCAAGGGAATCTTTTGCAATTGTTACTGTGCCTGCTGACGGCGAAAAGGAGTTTTTAGAGTGTGTTAAGGAATACGAACAAATATTTAAGAATGAGTTTTCATCAATCGATCCGGGCCTGAAACTGGAAGCTAAACCTGCTGAAATGCCTGAAAGTGTAATGGATAAGGTATCACAAGATAAGCTTCTGAATGCTGTTTATGCATGTCCAAACGGAGTTGTCAGGATGAGCACTGATATGGAAGGTCTTGTTGAAACATCAACTAACCTCGCTGTGATTAAGTCGGAAGGGAATGAGGTTAAAATTCAGTGCCTGATGAGAAGTTCGGTGGAGTCTGCAAAGGAAGATCTGAAAAATATGTTCACATGCGTATTCGAACCGGCTGGAATTGATATTGTATTTGATGGTGAGTATCAAGGCTGGAAACCGAATATGGATTCAGCTATTCTGAAAATAATGCAGGATGTATATAACAAAAAGTTTGGTAAAGTACCTGAAATAAAGGCTATTCATGCAGGTCTTGAATGTGGATTGCTTGGTGGTGTCTATCCAAACCTGGATATGATCTCGTTCGGTCCAACCATCCGGTTCCCGCACTCTCCTGATGAAAAAGTAAATATCGAAACAGTTGCAAAATTCTGGGAATTCCTTCTTGAAACTTTAAAGGCAATTCCTGAAAAATAGAATATTGTGTGTATGCTCACATTATGATTTTTTTCATGACTTAAATGTGTAAACCGGGATTACAAAAGAATTTTGTTCCCGGTTTTTTTATATTTACACTGTAAAAAACTAATATAAGATGCAAAAAACTTATTTTACTGCAATTATTCTTCTCTTCTTTACACTTACCGGATTCTCACAGGATATAAACAAAATTGAATTTTCTGAAAGGGTTGGTAGCATGATACTGATAGGAGAATGTAATCTCGATGCATTTACCATGGAACCATTTCAGGAATGGTACGACTTTGAATATGAGGAATATACACCTGAACAAAGTGTTATTGAGAAACTTAAAAAAAATATCAATGATGTATTACGGGTAAAGATAGTTATGGGTTCATGGTGTTCTGATAGTCAGAGAGAAGTGCCCAGATTCTACAGGATTATGGATGATGCGGGTATCCCGGATGAAAAAGTGGAACTGATCAGTGTTAACAGGGATAAGGTGGTTCCGGGAATGGATATTAGTGCACTCAAAATTGAAAGAGTTCCTACTTTTATTGTTTATGATGGAATAAAGGAACTGGGTAGAATTATTGAAACCCCTGCTGAAACATTAGAGAAAGACCTTCTAATGATATTATCTAAAAAACCCTTGCATGAACCTGAGTAAATGTGAAGTTTTCACCCAAATTACTGGCAATCTATCTAAGATTGTTTTAAATTTGTACTATACATCACAAAAGCATGAACAGACAACCCAAATATATTCCGTTTTATTCCCGTAGCGGGAAATGCCTGTTTGAATGCTGGATCTTCTATTAGAGATCATTTCTGCAAGTAACCTACCGGTCTGACCGGTGTGAAGCATTCCTGACTTTCTGAATCCATTTTATTATTATATCTGTAATTATTTTTTGTTAATTGAGATTTATCAGTTATGAAAGGTCTGATCTTTGATATAAAAAGACTTGCACTACATGATGGTCCAGGGATCAGGACCACCGTATTCCTTAAGGGGTGTCCTTTGAATTGCCTGTGGTGTCATAATCCGGAAAGCCGGTGTTTTAACACTGAGTCATATATGCATGTTGATAAACTGGAGGGGAAGGTTTTTAAAAAACAAAAAGAGATAGGTTATTGGATGACTGTTAATGCAGTGATGAAGGAGATTGAAAAGGATAAGATATTTTTTGAGGAATCAGGAGGGGGAGTGACATTTTCGGGAGGAGAACCATTTGCGCAATATGAATTTTTAACCGGTTTGCTTACTGCTTGCAGGAAAAAGAATATTCACACTACTGTAGATACAACCGGTTATATAAAAATGGAGAAATTGGAAAGTGTTTATAAACTGATTGATCTGTTTCTTTATGACCTGAAACACATGGATGACAAATTGCATAAAAAATTTACAGGTGTTTCTAATAAGCTTATTATTGAGAATCTTGAATGGTTATCAAACAGAAAGAGGAATATTGTAATTCGTTTTCCGGTTGTGCCGGATTATAATGATTCTGAAAAAAATATTGACCTGATGAAATCATTACTTGAAAAGTTATATCCGAATGTAAAATATATTGATTTGCTTCCTTATCATAAAATGGCTAGCAGTAAAGCTAAGAGGCTTGGACTAAAACGACAAGTTTACGAAATTGAAGAACCTGATCCCGCTCAATTGGAATCCATCAGGAAGAAGTTTGAAGAAACCGGTTTTGCCGTGGTAATAGGTGGATAAGAATAGAAATTAAAAATTAAAAATTACAAATTACAAATTACGAAATGAACAAACGTGTCAGGAAATTAAGAGAGCAAAGTTTGAATGCAATAAACCGTTTATCGCATGAAAGAGCTGTTTTGGTGACTGATTATTATCAGAATCAAAATATTCCGGGTTTGTCAAAACCTGTTGAACGGGCAAACCTCTTTGAACATATTTTAATGAAAAAAAATATATGTATTAATGATCTTGAACTGATAGTAGGAGAGAGGGGTTCTGCACCTAAAGTAACTCCTACATATCCTGAGATTACATTACATTCCCTTAAAGATCTGGATATTCTTGACTCCAGACCAAAAGTTTCGTTTAAGGTTGATGAAAAGACACGGAAGATATACAAAGAACAGATCATTCCGTTCTGGAAAGGAAATACCAACCGTGACAGGATAATGCGGAATATGGATAAAGAGTGGTTGAATGCATATGAAGCCGGTGTTTTTACTGAATTTCAGGAACAACGGGCTCCCGGACATACTGTACTTGGAAAAAAAATATACAGTCAGGGAATGGTTGACATTCAGAAGGAGATAAGGGAGCAGATAGAAAAACTGGATTTTTATAAAGATAGGGATGCGTATGATCGCAGAGAGGAACTTAAAGCAATGGATATTGCTGCCGGTGCCTTAATTATGTTTGCTGAAAGACATGCGGAAAAGCTTGCTAAACAGGCTGCAAATGAACAGGATAGTAAACGAAAAGAAGAATTGAAAAAAATGGTTGCAGTTTGCAGAAAAGTGCCGGCAAATGCCCCTGAAACATTTCATGAAGCTTTACAATATTACTGGTTTGTTCACCTGGGAGTGATCACTGAACTTAATCCATGGGATTCTTTTAATCCGGGCAGGCTCGATCAGCACCTCTACCCGTTTTATAAGAAAGGATTGAAAGATGGCAGCTTAGATGCAGAAAAAGCTATCGAACTGCTGCAATGTTTCTGGGTAAAATTTAATAATCATCCTTCACCTCCCAAGATTGGGGTAACAGCTCAGGAAAGTAATACTTATACTGATTTTACACTGATCAACCTGGGGGGATTGAAAGAAGATGGTTCTGATGCAGTAAATGAGCTTAGTTACCTGATATTAGATGTTATTGAGGAGATGCGGATACTCCAGCCCTCATCGATGGTACAACTGAGCAAAAAGAACCCTGATAAATTTATTCATAGAGCACTTAAGATCATTAAAACCGGGTTTGGTCAGCCATCGGTTTTTAATACTGATGCAATTATTAAGGAGCTTGTTCGCCAGGGAAAATCAGTTGAAGATGCTCGTAACGGAGGTGCCAGCGGATGTGTTGAGTCCGGAGCTTTTGGTACAGAGGCATATTTCCTAACGGGCTATTTTAACTTTAATAAGGTACTTGAGATAACTCTGAACAACGGAACGGATCCTGTTACAGGTAAACAGATCGGTATCCAAACGGGAGATCCAACAAAATTCAGGTCGTTTGACAAATTAACAGAGGCATGGAAAAAGCAGTTAAACCGGTTTATCGATATCAAGATAAAGGGAAACAATATTATTGAGAGAATTAACGCCGGTTTTTTGCCTGTGCCATTCCTGTCGATGCTTATAGATGATTGTATAAAGAACGGAAAAGACTATAATGCCGGAGGGGCAAGGTATAATACAAGCTATATCCAGGGGGTTGGGCTGGGTAGTATTACCGATAATCTTACCTCTGTCAGGTATCATGTTTTTGATAAGAAAGATATAGCAATGGCTGAGCTGCTGAATGCATTGAAAACCAATTACCAGGGGTATGATGAATTGCGGCATAAACTGGTTTATGAAACTCCCAAGTTTGGCAATGATGATGAATATGCCGACCGGCAGGCAGTAATAGTTTTCAACTGTTTCTATGATGCGGTGAATGGCAGGCCCACTGCCCGTGGAGGAGAATTCAGGATCAATCTGTTACCGACCACAAGCCATATTTACTTCGGAAGTGTTATCGGTGCAATGCCCGACGGGAGAAAAGCAGGTAAACCTGTTTCTGAAGGAATTTCACCTGTTCAGGGTGCCGACATTGAGGGTCCCACTGCTGTAATAAAATCGGTTGCAAGGATAGATCACATTAAAACCGGAGGCACATTGCTTAACCAGAAATTCTCGCCCGGTTTCTTTAATACTGAAGCAAATATTGTCAAACTCGGAAATCTTATCCGTGCCTATTTTCGGATGGATGGTCATCATATCCAGTTTAATGTGGTTGATGCAGAAACCCTGAAAGATGCACAGAAAAATCCTGAGAATTACCGTGACCTGATTGTAAGGGTGGCAGGATACAGCGATTATTATAATGATTTAGGAGAAGACCTGCAAAACGAGATCATCAGCAGGACGGAATATGATGGGATGTGAATATAGAGAAGAGGTTGGAAGTTTGAGGCTGGAAGCCGGAAGGAAGAAAGCGGAGAATGAATAAGTTAGCAGAAGACCTGCCAGAGTACGCCGCAGGCGTTCCTGGCAGAGTCTGAGAAAAAGATATTTTATGAAAACTCACCGGATGACTCCGAGTCACACAGTGAGTAACTGCATGGTAGGTTACAATAACCGATCGGACCGGTGGGGAAAAGGATATACCAAGGGGGCGTAATCATCAGTGAACTTCGAAGGATTGGTAATAATTGTGAGGAGAAAACAAAGGATATGAAGTGACTAGATAGAAAAATTTAGTAAATTTGTAAAAAAGGTACTTATGAAAACTGTTGAACTAAAAAACATCCTAATTCATAGAATTGCAGAGATTAATGATAAATCCTTTCTCCAGGCGATAAAAACTATACTTGATTCTAAATCAGAATCAAAAGTTCTGACACTAACACCAGAACAAAGAAATGAAATAATCGCATCGAAAAAGGAAGTTGAGCAAGGATTGTTTATTGAAAATGATGAACTTGAAAAAGAAATTGATGGATGGCTCAATACAAAATAATCTGGTCAAATAGAGCAAAAATTAAGAGATACGATATACTTGAATTCTATATTAAAAGAAATAAAAGTAAAACTTATTCTATAAAGCTTAACAGGAAATTCAATAAAGAGCTCAGACTTCTAATCAAGCAACCAAATCTCGGAATTAAAACTGTATTAAAAGGAGTTAGAGGATTAATAGTTGATGATTTCATTCTATTTTACGAAGTTATAAAAGATATGATAGTAATTCATTCTATCTGGGATTGCAGACAAAATCCAGATGATTTGATAATTAAGTAAAAATGCAACTTATCTCATCACGGATAATTAACAGGGTAAAGATGTTAATTCTGTTTGGCTTTTAAGCCCACAGTTTTCACGCTGAGTATAACACAAATCATCTCATAAACCGGTAACCGGTTTAACAGTTTCAATTTATATCGAACTCACGTTAGTATACAACAACCGGTCAGACCGGTGGGAAAAGAGATATAGCTTATTTGAAATTCCGGAGATAAGTAAAAGCAGAATGCTAAATTAATTATAAACCAGTCAGACCGCTGAAAAAGCAGCTTTTTAGAAAGACTGACAAATAGATTTTTTTTGGTTTATAAAATTATTAGTTCATTAAAAGTAAAACGAAGGTTATTAGTTAAAACATACAACTTCTCACCTGTTTCCCTATCCTGCCTAATTGCCTTTACTACACCTTTGAGTAAAGGGTCTTTTTTACTTTGTACCTTGGTGCCTATTGCTATGTCCTTGCGTCTTGCCATTATGTTATATTTATCAGTGGTATACAGTTATTATGTTCGTTTATATAGAAATTAGCTACATAATATTATTCAGTAAAAATTTAGAATTCTACAAGTTACAAATAATATGGAAATTTATGCAAAATAAAAAGAGAATACCCTTTGTCCCGAAGGACACAGTTTTAACCGGATTTTAAAAAGTGAAAAAGGATTTTGCGAGGAGTGAAACGACGAAGCAAACTTCCAAAAATATCCAGAATGCCAGATAGATTGACTGTCTTGGGCTTTACAAAAAACCGGGAAAGATTGCTTCTCCGCCAAGGCGGATCGCAAAATCCGTATATTTATTACTCCCTATTATACAAATAATACTCAAGCTGACCGCCATATATCCATATCTTCAACCATATCCTGCACCAGATAAATACCTGCTGAAGGAGGAACATGATGAAGATCGTAAACCCTGTAGTCATTCCAACAACGCCTGAAAGGAATTTGAATACCAGTATCAGCAAAACGAGACCTGCCAGTAAAAGCAAATACAGTGGATAGGTTGAAAAGAACTTGCGGGATACGAATTTTACTGAAGCCCATATCTTTTTCCATACTTTAGTGGTATCTTCTGTAATAATCATAAACCGGGTATAATGTGCTATAATAAGCAGGTAGATAAATATAATAATATGCAGTCCGCCTCCTGCAATTATAGCATAAAAAAGTGCTTTTTCTGATTCGGCATTTTTTCCAAGTGTACTCAATATCAGTGATAATGGCAGGTAGATGATCAGGATTACCAGTGCATGAATAAGAATGAAATAAAATGTTAGTCGAAGGAATCTGAAGAAGAACTTACTGCCGTTCGCGAAGAATTCCTTGCTTTTAAAAACAGCACCGTTATCTAAAGTTTTCAGGATTCCTCCCGCCAGGAAAATGCTTAAGAGAAGATACAGAATTGCCAGCCAGATACCTTCCTTAAATAACAGGCTGATTGAACCTTTTGCACTGTCCGTTAATTCCTGCATTGTTGTATAATTAAAACCTTCCAGCAGCTTGTTAACCTGAAGACTTCCATGAGCTGCATTGGTTATTACACTATAAAAAGGTATAGCCAGTGCCAGCGCGAAAAGTAGATTTATAACATATATCATGGTGGTCATCTTCAACGAACGGGATGCCAGTCGTAATCCGGATAGATAATTTTGTATAATTGTCATAGTTCTGATTTTGTATTAGATGAAGATTGCGAAATTCTGAAACAGATTTTGCATAAAGAAGAGGAATTTAATCATATATTTCGTAAACACAGTTTTTTTCGGTTTAATAGCCCGGCTGTTATTCTGCAAATTGATATCAAGCATTATCTTATTCTCAGGATCAATCATTGCCCAAATAATTTTTTCGGGTTTTTCATATGAAAATTCTTTAGTTCTGCTTTTTCCGTCCCAGGTTTCAGTGATTTCTTCGCCATCTTCAAAATGGATCAGCACTTCCTGGGGCATTACTACCTCGCCAACCCGGTGTATTACCACGGACGATTTATATATTATATTTTCATACTCGGTTTTCTTGTATATCAGTTTATTACCTCCGCTATCATCAATACCTTTTGGTGGAGTTAATTTATTGTTCCTTATCCTTAGAAGCTTATAATCACACACTTTCGATCCATACAAAGTCTGGTCAAAGAACCAGTTCATATTTTCCCCAAACCTGGTTCCATGGTTTTTTGTTACAACTTCATTCACTACATTGATAAAATCTTTTCCTGAAGGATGCTTAAATTTCCATTTTTCAAAATATGTCTTCCATATTTCTTCGTTAGTTTCTTCTCCCACGAGGCGTTCCAGGGTTGTGAACATAGTGGCAGGTTTTTGATACGACATTGTACCATAACCACCATGCTCGAATTCCCATGCCGGGCGGGTACTCTCAGCAATTTTTGGGTAAGATGAACGGGTATATGATAATCTTTGGTTTTCCTTATCATCAAAATGGAATTTCTTAAACCCGACAAATGATGTGCCCACACCATATGAGTGATCCATTATGCGCGATTCGAAATAAGTATTCATTCCCTCGTCCATCCAGGCCTCTTCAAATTCGTTGGTAGCCAGCATACCCATAAAATAGTTATGACCGAATTCATGGATGGTTACCATTTCAGTTAACCGGAGTTCATCCGGCAGACCCCAAAGCGAACCTGCTGTAATAAAAGTAGGATATTCCATTCCGGCCGAGCCCAACCCCCTGAAAGGAGGGTCAACAACGGAGATGGTGGAATAGGGGTAGGGACCCACATGTGCGTCAAAATACTCCAGTGCAGCTTTTACTGACTCAGTATGCCGTGAAGCAAGTTGTTCATGTTCGGGTTGCAGGTAAACTTTTATATTTACATCTTTCCATTGATCTTTTACCACAACGAACCGGGGTGAGGCAGTCCAGGCAAAGTCAACCACATCCTCAGCCAGGAAGGTTACCTGTTTCAATCCGTCATCAAGGATTTTTTCATTGATCTGTTTCCCTGTAGCCCCAACAACAAACTCCTTAGGCAGTGTTATCTCTACACGGTATACTCCGAAGTTGGCATAAAATTCAGAATGGGCGTGATACTGGTGGCAATTCCATTGTCCTTTTTCAGCATAACGCATTCCTGCCGGTTCATATACACCGATCTTGGGGAACCATTGAGCGACCAGGAAATAGTTATCGCTAAAACCGGAACGTGCAAAGATCTTTGGTAATTTTGATCTGAACTCAATATTAAGTGTCAGACTCCCGCCTGGCAGAACCGGATTCTCAAGTTTTACTGCAGCTACCGTTTGGTCATCCGTATTATCATCATCGGGCTGGACAAATTGTATTGAATTAGTAAGATCATTTCCTTCCGGGGTCTTGAGCGAAAGAATGTCAACCCAACCCCACACCTTTGGATCTTTAGTATCAATATTCCTTCCCCTTAGCTGTCCGCCTGACTCTTTCCAGAAAGTTGACCTGTTATTCTTAAATGCATTTAGGTACATATGAAAATGCAATTCCCGGATAGTGTCCTGTGATGGATTTTTCCATTCGAATGTCATAGTGCCATCAATGATTTTTTCTACAGGATCAAGTTTTACCTTCATGTCATAATTAGCGATCCTGGGGCTGAGAGCCTGGCTATTGCCCGAAAATGATACGGACCATATTAGCAGGCATGTGAAGAGAGCAGTGGTAATTAATTTTTTGCAATTCATGACGTAGTTATTTTTTATCAAAATATGAAATTATTGCAGGTAAATCAATTTTTTTATAATTATTCAATATCAATTAAATAGATGCTTTATTCTGTTCGTTTGTTATGTCTTTAGCTTCAGGAGTATAGAGAAATCCTATCAGATCTTTGTACTGTTCCACGATCTTGCCTCGTACAATTTTTATAGTGGAGTTCAAAAGGTGGTTTTCTTGTGTAAAAGCTTCGTCCGGGATTCCTATTGCACCTGGCAACCAACGCTGGGGGAACATTTCTTCATATTTTCCGCCCTTCCGGTAAGCATTTATTTCAGATTCAATTAATTTAAGAGCAGCATTTTTCCCTTCCTCTGTTGAAATATTCTGGTTATCCTCTTTCAGTTT
>JADFUQ010000024.1 GCA_015222065.1 Bacteroidota bacterium | reverse complement strand
TCCTGGACATAGGAATTATAATTATACGAGCCGTCCTGCTTAAATATATCAGCACCTGCCCTGCCCGATTCAAGCAGGAATGCATTCCCGTAATCCCAGAAATACATACCCCGTTTAGATAAAATATTTATAGCATCTACCTGCCGGCACAGTGATTCCCTTACTTTTTCTTTGAATTTCTTTGGGTTATTTGTCATCATCCCGTTCGACTCCTCAAAGGTAAGTCCAACCGGGTAATAGCCTCCTGACCAGGGATTATGTAATGATGTCTGATCCGATCCAAGTTCAATCCTGATACCCTCTTTAACAAACTTCTCCCAGAGATCAACAATATTCCCAAAATAAGCCAGGGAGACCGGTTCTTTCAATTCCTTTGCTTTCTTTAGTCTCACAATCAACTTATCAAGATTTTCAAATACCTCATCCACCCAACCCTGCGATTTCCTTTTTTCAATTGCTTTTCCGTTAACTTCTGCCACAACACAAATTGCTCCGGCAATTACAGTAGCCTTTGGTTGAGCTCCCGACATTCCCCCGAGACCGGATGTAACAAAAACTTTCCCTCCCAGATCACTATCTCCGGAATCTCCGATCCTGCGCCCGGCATTAAGCACCGTAATTGTAGTTCCATGAACAATTCCCTGCGGACCGATATACATAAATGAACCGGCTGTCATCTGGCCATATTGGGATACTCCAAGTGCATTGAATTTTTCATACTGATCGGGGCTGGAATAGTTCGGGACAACCATCCCGTTTGTTACCACAACCCTGGGCGCTTCTCTGTGCGAAGGAAATAATCCCAATGGATGACCGGAATAAAGTACGAGAGTTTGCTCATCGGTCATTTTAGCCAGATATTCCATTGTTAATAAATACTGAGCCCAGTTTTGAAAAACAGCTCCATTACCACCGTATGTTATCAGTTCATGCGGATGCTGGGCAACAACATGGTCAAGATTATTACTAAGCATTAGCATAATAGCAGCCGCATGCACCGAATTATGTGGGAAATCATTGATGTTACGGGCTGTAATCCGGTAATCGGGCATGAAACGGTACATGTAAATCCTACCACAAGTATTAAGTTCTTCTGCAAACTCCGAGACAAGAATTTTATGATATTTCTCCGGAAAATACCGTAAGGCATTATGAAGAGCCAGCTTTTTTCCCTCAGAAGTTAAAACATCCCTCCGTTTGGGAGCATGACTAACTTTGTGATCATATGGTTTAATATCAGGAAGTTCATCCGGGATTCCTTGTAACACTTGTTTCTTGAATTCTCTATTGTTCATATGAAATTGCTATTTTTGTTTTCGGTTCATCACGGTAAAATTACAATTAAAAAAAAGATATGAGAAAGATAATCATAAAAAGGACCCTGTGGATTTATTGTTTAATTATTATCCTTGTGGGTACAGGATTCCTTTCCGTGATTGATACAAAAAATAAAATAATTCATAAAGGAGAACTGGCTGATAAAGCATTTGAGCAAATTTGTTTTTCATATAAAAAAAGGCTCTCACTGGCAAAACAAGTTTTTCCGGATACTTTTAAATTAGAAAAGGTAACTGTCCCGGCTATTCAACCTGTGTCGTTTTTTTCTGATACAAATAATGAAAACTCTATTTACGATTATGTTAAGACAAATATGCACTTCCAGAGAAAACTTGACAGTATGATAATGACTGGATCAATAACTGAGGAATCAAATGAATTAATCGCAGTCAAACTCAGGAACAATGCAAAAGAGATTTACGAATTAAAAAAAGAATATCACAAATACGCAAAAGATTATAACACATTTATAAAACAATTTCCCAGGAACTATTATGCCAACATCCTGAATTTCGAACCAAAGATATATTATGATATAGATTAAACCTGAGAAGAAACCTAAAACATTTATGGTTCTTCAGGATAATGGGTGGGAATAATGGAATGGTGGAAGAATGGAATAATGGGATAAAGGGAATAGAGGGGATAAAGGGATTAGAGGGAATAATGCCTACCATGTGAAATATTGGAATATAAGTTTAAAACTTAAAATGAATTTCCGGCAAGTTGCCACAACTGTGAAATTCTTGAAAAACCGGCAAAAAATATGTACATTTATCTTTGACATTTCGCCAGCGTACTACGTAAAATTTTGAAGAATTGAAAATATCAAAATATTTCTATGTATTGCCCGGGACTAAAAATTATTACACAAAGTTATTCTTGTCAGGAGGTCCGCATACTGGGGAATATTAGCTCGAATTAACAATGACTCTAATTACACATATAAGAAATAAAAAGATAGTAGTTATTGCTGGTGATAGTCAACACACACACACGGATTTTAATGGACACGAAACAACATTTCTCGTTCAAATTCAAAGGCGAAAAGTATATAATTTTAAAGATTGTATATTAGGCATATATGGAGGAGCTTCTAATGCCTTCGTTGTCTGGTTAGAGTCTCTTGATGAAACAAAACGTTTAAATACAACTTTGGATTCAGTAAAAAATAAATGCAATGAAATAATAAAAGATCATTATGACAATTATGATGTGTATAGCCTAGTTATTGGAACTTATAAAAAAAGTATAATTGCAATCTATCCAAAAAGTTATTTCATTGAACTCAATACCAAAAATTCAAATATAGATTATGCAGATGAGGAAATTGAATATATTAGAACAAAAGATGTATTCTTTAGTCCACAAGGAAGCAAACAACAAATTGATAAACTTGAAAAGACTTTTAATGAATTATTTATGGAAATATATGCAAGTCCATTCGATATTGAGAAGCTTGACAATGACAGAAATTTAGATAAATTACTGAAAAGGTTTTATCAAGTAATTGAAAGTAATCCTGAACTGAATAATGGTTTAATTGACGGAAATGTAAAATATCATATATTGGATTTAAGAAATTTTAGTATTTCAAACCTAAGTGAGTGAATTTGTTAACTCGCGCTAAAATTACAGGATTTTATTAGCTGTTCAACTTAAAAAATGCAGACCCGTTAATTTAAGAATCTGTTATTTGAATGCATGAGTCAAAATATAAGAAGGTCATTCATCTTTTTCTCAAGAATTGGAAAATCGAAAAATAGTATAATGTAAACCCTATTTATTACTATTGACCAAAACAAATTGACTTAATAAATGATAATAGAAAAGAAAATGTTTTAAAGATGTTTAAAGCAGCTATAAATACTTTTTATTCCTGGTAAAAGTGTTGTAAATAATTCAATCTTGCATAATAAAAATATGGGCTTATGATACATTATAGAGTTTCAACAATTATAAATAGAATTACAAAATCTGGGAAAAAGGAAGATGACTTTGATGTTAAATTATTTTCTAATGACCAACCTATTAATGCAAGACTTGCAGCCATTCAATATGCTGAGAGTTTTATAGAAGTTCTATATGATTCTAAAAATGATACTCAATCTGAATTAGCATCCCGAGCTTTTGTAGAATCTCTTGAAAAAGGAATTATTTATTATGATGTATACATTGAGTGGTATACTGAAAAGGATATTGAAAATATTAAGGAAATCTCAGAAGCTGTAGGAGAAGAAGTTTTCCCAGATATTGAAAGAACGATTTTTCAAT
>JADFUQ010000261.1 GCA_015222065.1 Bacteroidota bacterium | reverse complement strand
AGCCATACCAAGCAGGGTATTGATAAGTGAAACAGCATCAGCGCCGGCACCTTCAACTGCCCTGGCAAATTCTGATATGGAAGTAACATTAGGAGAAAGCTTAACAATAAGAGTTTTATTATAAACTTTCCTGATGGCTGTAGTTACTTCAATAGCTGAAGGGCAGTGTGTTCCGAACACCATCCCTCCTTCTTTTACATTCGGGCAGGATATATTCAGTTCTATGGCAGGTATCTTCTCTAATTCGTTGAGCTTTTCAGCAACCATCACATATTCTTCGATAGTTGATCCGGAGACATTAACAATGAAGTGCGTGTTATAATGCAAAATTTCAGGATAGATGTTACTTATGAAATAATCGACCCCTTCATTTTGCAATCCCACTGAATTAAGCATCCCGAAGGAAGTCTCTACCATTCGTGGAGAAGGATTTCCCTCACGTTTGCTACCGGTTGTACCCTTTACAAAAATAGCTCCCAGCTTTCCTAAATCAATAAAATCTTCATATTCCGTACCATAGCCAAAACAGCCAGATGCAGTAGTAACAGGATTCTTAAGATGTAAATTACCGATATTAACACTAAGTGTCTTATTTTTCACTTTCTTGCATTTTTTGGCATAAAACTTCAAATAACAAGTACCAAATAACAAATAATAACCAAACTTCAATGTACGAAATTCCAAACTTTTTGATTTTCATAACGTTTTAGATCATTGGTATTTTGTATTTGGAATTTATTTACTCACAAGATAATTAATTTCAAAGGTGTTCGTGAGATCACTTCGTTAAGTTGATATTTGTAATTTATCATTTGTAATTTCCGGTTTATCCGGGTTAGGTTTACCATACCAACTCTTTTGAATTAAAAACCGGACCATCAGTACAAACATGTGAAATCCCATGAACTGTTTCCTGCGCACAACACAAACACGCCCCGATTCCGCAAGCCATATTAGTTTCAAGAGAAGCTTCGCATGGTATATTGTTATTCTCAGCCCATAAAGCAACAGCTTTCATCATAACCTCGGGTCCGCATGTATAAACCATACTAATATCACCGGATACATTACGCAGAAAAGAATGCTGTGTAACAAGTCCTTTTTCACCTGCACTGCCATCATCCGTAGCAATATAAACCATCCCAAATTTGTTAAAAAGATCAATATCCACAAGCAATCGGGAATTACGGAACCCAAAAAGGAAAACAGGCTCCTTTTTTTGTTCCCTTAACCATCGGCCAAGCAGCATAAGAGGAGCAATACCAACACCACCTCCTATTAAAAGAGCCTTTTCACCATCAGGCAAGGAGAATGAATTTCCAAGCGGGAAGACCAGGTTCAGAATTTCTCCCCTTTTTAGTTCAGAAAGAATACTTGTTCCTTCACCAACTATCTGTATCAGAAGGTAAAGGATATTCTTATTATAATCCACATTATAAACCGAAAAAGGACGCCTGAGAAAGGTATTCGGAGCATTATCCACTCTTACCTGAACAAACTGACCCGGTTTTATCTCAGGTAATGGCTGTTTACCTGAAAGTGATAAAACAAAATATTCCTCATTAACCCTCCGGTTAGTTATTATTTGAAAGTCGTGGATATACTTTTTCATTTCAACCACAAAAGTAAATAAATTCGGATTCTCTTCGGAATATTGTGAAAAGTATTTGAAAAATAAGAAGAGGTGAAGAGGAGATGTGGTGAAGAGGTGATGAGGAAAAAAGACATACTTCCTACTTCTCCGATGGTATATATTCAGTAAATGTTTGATCAGAATAGAAAACAAGTACTTTTACGATCACTTTTCCATCCGTTTTTATCTTTACATTAGACACATAAGGTAAAGAATCAGGTTCAGATTCCACTTTTTTACTCGTAACGAATTCTTTATCAGCTATTTTTCCAAGATCATTTGTAATCCTGTTATTTGCTCTGTACATTTCACCACGTCCCAGAATTAACCATTTCGGATTTATATTTTCAAATTTTTTCAATATCTCCTGTATAAAATCGAAACCTGGTTTATTCCTTCCCGACAGGATATGTGAAATGCTTGAAGGCCTGTATCCTACAATTTTTGCAAATTGCGAAGATGTAAGTCTTTCATTTTCAAGTAATAACCTTAATCTTTTATCAATTTGATCTTCCATATGTTACAAATGTAATAAAAATATCTTTTACATATGTGAATTAATGTATGTTACATATGTGAATACCGGAAATTCTTTATTCTATATTAATCCTAATTATTTATAGAATTGTCTGTATTTAATACTTATTTAGATATTTACATGGTTTTTTCCTATTTATTTGATGTTTGGAGCAATCTCTGCACCTCTTCAACCAGGTAAATACAGCTTATTAAACAAAATTTTTCACTTATTTCAATCATTACTTTATCGAAATAAGATAATTAAATGGTAATCAGTCATATATTATCAGGTTTTATAGTATATTTTACAATAATGTAAAGATTTTTGTTATTGTATTGAATTAATACTTAATATAAGTGTGTTATAACACTGGTAATGTGTAATATATAATAATGTAGTGAATTTATTGTTTTTGTGGTTACATATGTTAACTATTTCTCTGCTTATTTTATGTCTTCTCTTTTACAAATGTAAATATAATCCATTTTAATTGACATATGTGAATATTAATTGATTATTTTTTACAAATATTTTTTAGGGATTTTTCTGTTTTATAATAAATTCATTTATATGAAATCATTTTGTAATTTTTAGTAAATTGTCCCCACTACTTGCAATGTATTTGCAATAAATAAAACCAGGATTGATCGTTGTAATTTTTACATATCTTTTTTTTCCATACCTCTCCTCTCTTGCTATTAGCAAAAATCCATTTTTCAGGATAATCCATAGTTATTTTTACCATTATTCCAAAGAGTTCACGCAAAGTGACATAAGAAATGCAAAGGACGCAAAGAAAAAATATTATTTTAAAAATCTTCAGTATTTAAATATCCGTAGCGAACTTTGCGAATCCTTTACTCTCTGCACTTCATCTTCCCATCATTCCATCATTCCATTATTCCACTTTTCCATAAATGATCTATAATTTTTATATTAGCGGTCAAAAAAACTGGAAAATGAAAAAGATAAGGATTAAACTTCAATGAAAGATATTCATTGCTAGCCTACATTCATGCTCAACTATTCTCTACAGATTTCATTTCGAATGTCTCGATAACACCTGCGCCCACACTATCACCCCAAACGTTGACAGTAGTCCTAAACCGGTCAAGAAGCCAGTCAATTGTAAGAATCAGTCCGATACCTTCAATTGGCAAACCAACGGCTCTTAAGACGATTACCATTGTCACGAGTCCGGCTTCAGGAATTCCGGCTGCACCGATGGCGGCGAGCGTCGCTGTGAGAAAGAGAACAGCTTGCTCCACGGGACTCATCGCAATCCCGTAGACTTGTGCAATAAACATGGCAGCAACTGCCTCATAAAGAGCGGTACCGTCCATATTAATAGTAGCACCAAGTGGCAGGACAAAACTCGCTGTTCGATTCGAGATACCGTTCTCGTTCTCGACTCCTTCCAAAGTCAGTGGCAGTGTTGCAGAACTCGACGCTGTAGAGAATGCGTTCAGTAAGGCTGCACCGACACCTGTCACATACCTCAGAGGATTCCGTCTTCCAAAAAGCAAGAGAATGAGTGGCAATATGATGAATGCATGAATTGCAAGCCCAAACAGGACGGTGAAACTATATTTACCAAGAGCCAGCAATTCTGGTAAAAAACCGCTGAATCCTCCTGCGTTACCAATGCGAGCTGAAATCAAGCCAAAGATGCCGATAGGTGCAACAATCATAATCCAGCGGACGAGTTGCATTACGGCGTCATTTAGTGTTGAAATAACGTTGATAGTGGTGCGTCCTCGCTCACCCAAAACCGATAGTGTAGCGCCAATAAGAAGTGCGAAAAAAATCAACGGCAAAATGTCCATATTCACCATTGCATTAAAAAGATTACGTGGGATTAATCCTTCCTTTCCTTTTTCCATGTCTCCGATCAGGACTTCTTCCAGTGTATTGACCATGTCCTTTTCCTCTTTACCACGCAGTCTTTGAGCGATGGGTAGGGTGATTTCGACACCTGTTCCCGACGGTGCAAGTTCAGGTTCCGCAGAAATTAATTGTCCATCAACCCGGCGAAACGGCAGACGCGTGCCATCCTCCGCAGTGATATAGACCATGTCTTCCGATAGTTGAGGTTCCCACAGTCTCACTGTCACCGAATTTTCCGAAATCAACTCGATAGTACCCTGCACTTTTTGGTCCTGCAAAACAAGTAAATACTTCTCGTTATAGTTTGTCTTATCCCATGTGGCATTTGTTAATATGACAGTCCGATTATTTTCAGTGGCAATCGTATAGGAAAATGCTGAGTGTTTCTCACCAGCAGAAATATCCTTGCCGGGCTGGACGATGTTAACCAGGATGATACCTATGAGAACTGAAATACCCGTCGTCACCATGTAATAAATAACAGTACGCCTTCCAATAGACCCTATCTTACGAATATCCCCCAGACCGGTAATCCCGACGATCATCGAAAATATGATAAGGGGAACAACAATCATCATTAGAGAATTTAGAAACATATCGCCGAGGATCCTGAACTTCACAGCAAGATTCGGTAGCCAACCGCCCACCAAAGTACCGACAATAATGGCGATTATAATGCCAATTAAAATCCGTTTGTGACTTCCGGTGCCTCCTTTATGATGATCAGATGTAGCAGAATTGTTTTTCGTCATTTGTTTATGCCTCCCCTTAAGTTAGGACAATTTTATTTTACTCTCTCCATTCAGTTTTTTCGGTGTTTTCAGTGTTTTATTTTTGTTGGTATCAACCTGTGTTTCCGTTTAGTTAATCTTATTTTTGAAGTGCTTTGAGAATTTCTCGACAGAAAGCCGGGAGGTCCGACGGCATTCTTGAGGTAACGGT
>JADFUQ010000260.1 GCA_015222065.1 Bacteroidota bacterium | reverse complement strand
TAATTGCGTTGCACCACTTCGTGGATTACACAGGGCAAGCAATTTCACAGGGTAAACTTCCCTACGGGGCAGGCAAAATACAACTGATCCGCCAGCTGGCGGAGATCTCATGAACACCTTTGAAAATTAATTATTTTGTGAATAAATAAATCTCAATGACTAAAATCCCAATATTCAAAGCTGTTTCGGTCATTTGATAATTAATATTTGGAATTTATTTGTTTTTTGTTTTTTGTTATTTGGTGCTTCAATTTAAAATTTGTTTGACTTTATGGACAGACACTAATTAAACTAATCATTTTTGGAAAAAACATCTTCTATAGCTATCTTAAGTTTATTTATCAGTGATTCATCTTTTATAATATAATCTTTAATTCCCTTCCTTGCAAGTTCAAGAACCACATCTCCTTTGTCCTGGCCCGATAATATGATCACAGGAATATCCTCATTATACTCCATGATCCTGGTAAATATCTCCATTCCTCCCATAACTTCTTCATCCTTCTTAAAAAAAAGATAATCCAATATGATAAGTTCAGGATTCCTGGACAGTTGGTCAAGGCATTCTTCTCCATAACTGAATGTAAAAACACTCATTTCATCCCCATCAAATCTTTTCTGAACAAGATTCAGGATAAAAGGATCATCATCAACCACAAATATCAGTTTTTTTTCACTCATATCAACGAATTGAACCTTGAATTCAATAAACCTAAAAGTCTAAATTCATCATTTATCCAACTATCCCTTTATTCTTCCCAGCCTGCAAATAATGGATAAGTTCTCATCATATCATTCACTTTCTTTTTAACAACTGTTATAATATCTTCATTATCAATATTCATTATCACTTCATCAATCATGTCAACAATAGAAAACATTTGGTCTTCTATAAGTCCTCGTGTGGTAATAGCAGGTGTTCCTACTCTAAGTCCTGATGTTTTGAAAGGTGTTCGTGAATCAAAGGGCACCATATTCTTATTAACCGTAATATCTGCTTTTACTAACATGTTTTCTACTTCTTTACCGGTAATTTCCGGAATTTTCGTCCGCAGATCAATAAGCATTGAATGGTTATCTGTTCCACCTGAAATAACCTTATAACCTTTGTCAACAAAAGCTTGTGCCATAACCTTTGCATTTTTCAAAACCTGTTTCTGGTATTCCTTAAACTCGGGAGTAAGTGCTTCAGCAAAAGAGACTGCTTTTGCAGCAATAATATGTTCAAGCGGACCACCTTGTGTGCCCGGAAAAACACCAGAGTCAAGGATACTTGACATCTTTCTGATAACTCCTTTCTTAGTTGTCTTACACATTGGATTATCAAAATCTTTTCCCAGGAGTAAAACACCGCCCCTGGGACCACGAAGTGTTTTGTGGGTAGTGGATGTAACAATATGAGCATACTCAAGTGGATTCTTTAAAAGTCCTGCTGCAATCAGTCCTGCCGGATGAGCCATATCAACCATCAACATAGCTCCGATCTTTTCTGCAATATCCCTCATTCGCTGATAATCCCACTCACGTGAATAAGCTGATGCACCACCTATAATAAGCTTTGGTTTTTCCTGTATGGCAATCTCCTCCAATTTATCATAATCAACCCTGCCGGTCTCCTCTTTAACACCGTATGCAACAGGCCGATATAGCAATCCCGATAAATTTACCGGTGACCCGTGAGTAAGATGTCCGCCGTGAGAAAGATCAAGCCCAAGAATAGTATCTCCCGGATTAAGCACTGCTAAATAAACTGCTGCATTTGCCTGTGCTCCGGAATGTGGTTGCACATTTGCATACTCAGCATTAAATAATTCTTTAAGCCGGTCGATAGCTAATTGTTCAGATTGATCAACAACTTCACATCCACCATAATAACGCTTTCCGGGATATCCTTCAGCATACTTATTGGTCATCACCGATCCCATAGCTTCCAATACTTGTGGACTTACAAAATTTTCTGATGCAATAAGCTCAATGCCATTTATTTGTCTCTGTCTTTCTTTTAACAGGAGATCAAATATTTGTTTATCTCTTTTCATCATTTACTATTGAAATTAAAAATCTTCTCAAAATTAACTTTTTACTCAGGAAATAAAAACTGTTTAACAGCCATTCATAATACAATATATGCATTTGCTCAAATTTTTGAATATAGCTTCGCAAATTCAATAATATCAACCTAATAGATACACTTCCCAATCTATTATCATATTTCCTGACAAACAATAATTCTTAAATGTTTTTTTTATTTCGGAATTCTATGCTATCTTGGCTTTGAATAACTCTTCATCACAAAATCAAATTATTATGGAAGAAAAAAATGAAAACATGGCAGAAGCTCCAACAGCAGATGCCAGCGAACAAAAACCACAACAGGAAGGCAGACCAACATTCCTGACCGTCCTGTGTATCTTAACTTTTATAGGAAGTGGATTATCCGCTTTGTTTTTACTTATCGGACTCGTGGCTGCAGGAGCCATATCTGAAACGCTAAGCAGTATTCCCGGCATGGGAGATATTGGCGAATTTGGAACCGGTTATTTCCTGATTGTACTTGTGCTTGCTTTAGCCTCGCTTTACGGTGCAATTATGATGTGGAAGCTAAAGAAAATGGGGTTTTACCTTTATTCCGGTGCTAATGTCATTGTACTTTTCGTGCCCATGGTTATAGCTGCCGGAAAATTTTCTATTTTCGCACTTGTCATTACAGCATTATTTATCTTCCTCTACGCTTTAAATCTTAAGCATCTCAAGTAATTTTAGAGGAAAAATATTCTATTTAACACCGGGATTTTTCCCGGTGTTTTTTTTAATCCTCAGATACCTGGATTAAAAGTTTTCTGTATGCTGTAAATATTTTTGATTTTGAAATAAACCCGATATATTTCCCATCCTCTGTAACAGGCAGGTTCCATGCACCTGTCTCTTCAAACCTCTTCATTACAATTTCCATTGTATCACCTATTGAAATATGAGCCGGTGGTATAATCAAAAGATCCCTGACATAAGTAGTATCATACATCCCGGAATTAAACATGATATCCCTGACATTATCAAGTAATACCACACCTTGTAAAAAACCCTCATCATCAACCACCGGGAATATATTCCTTTTTGAACTTGATATTTTCTTAACCAATTCACCTAATGTTTCATCAGGATAAATCTTAACCAGGTCTTTCTCAATCTCTTTTTTCCACTCCATTAATCTTAGTACTGTACGATCTTTGTGATGGGTTATCAGTTCTCCCCTTCTTGCAAGTCGTTTCGTATATATTGAATGAGGTTCAAAATAAATAATTGTAATAAATGAAAATGTAGAAGTAATAATAAGAGGGATTAACAATCCGTAACCTCCCGTAATTTCCGCGATTAGAAATATTGCTGTTAAAGGAGCATGCATAACTCCGGCCATTAGACCGGCCATACCAACAAGCGCAAAATTACTCTCTGAAACATTGACCCAGTTTAACCCATTAATGAGACGGGCAGTAAAAAACCCTGTTATTCCTCCCATAAATAAAGCAGGTGCAAAAATACCTCCAACTCCTCCCCCTCCGGTTGTTGCTGACATAGCAACCACCTTCAAGATCATAACTAAAGCCAGATAACCCAGTATCATCCAGAAATTATCGTGAATAAAATAAAAAAGACTGTTCTCAACCAGTTCAGAAGTATTTCCAAGTAAAAGAGAAGTAATAATATCATAACCTTCACCAAACAAGGGAGGAAAAAGAAATATCAATAGTCCAAGAATGGTTCCCCCGATGAATAACCTGTGGTAAGGACTGTTAATATTCCTGAACCACGATTCTATTTTCATGCTTGCTTTTGTAAAATACAAAGAAACCAATCCTGAAAACACTCCTAAAAGAATAAAAAACGGGATATTTGCTAATTCGAATGGGTTCAGTATTGTATATGAAAATAAAACTCCCTTTCCCATTAAGAAATAAGCTATGGTTGCACCTGTTACAGATGAAATAAGCAAAGGGACAATAGACGCAATGGTAAGATCAAGCATTAAGACTTCAAGTGTAAAAACCAGTCCGGCAATGGGAGCTTTGAATATCCCTGCTATTGCTCCGGCAGCCCCGCATCCCACCAATAATGTTACTGACTTATAATTTAACCTGAAAAACCTGCCTATTGATGACCCAATAGAAGCACCGGTTAAAACAATTGGGGCTTCTGCTCCAACCGATCCACCAAACCCGATAGTAAGCGTACTGGCAAGAATAGAGGAATAATTATTATGACTCTTAATAATGCTGTTCTTCTTCGAGATAGCATATAAAATCCTGGCAACACCATGACCAATATCATCTTTGACAAAATACCTTACAAGCAAAACAGTCAGAAAAATTCCTATTAAAGGATACACAAGATACCAAAAACTTTCCGACTCCACATCAAATCCTTTTGTTAAAAGAAGATGAGTATAATGAATGGTATTTTTAAGCAATACAGCAGCAAGTCCGCTAAGAGCCCCAACAATAAAACTCAGGATATAGTTAAACTGATTATGGTTTAATTTTTTAAACCTCAGGGTAAGAAACCTCCTTATGATTTTTGCTTTTTGCATTGCGGCCGCAAAATTAACAAATTCTTCAATGTAAAGAAGTTTCTATAGAATAAAATTATGTATAACAAATCAGTACTTAAAGTGAACTAAAGTTATTAAAGATGGATAATAAAGAACTAACCGAAATTCCAAATAACAAATAGCAAATAACAAATAAATTCCAAATATAAATTATCAAATGATCGAAACAGCTTTGAGTATTGGGATTTTGGTCATTGAGATTTATTTGTATTTGGGTGCTTGTCATTTGTATTTTTTACTATTTTGGGCACTATTATTTTTAAAACTTTAGTCATTTCAGATATTATTATTCCGCTACGATATTCCGAATTCCCTTCTTCATTTTCTTTCCATTATTCCATCTTTCCATTATTCCATCTTTCCATTATTCCATCTTTCCATTATTCCATCTTTCCATTATTCCTGCATAAATTGGCGTATTATTGTCCGGTAGCTGGAAAAGACATTGGCTCTCGAAACGAAACCAATATATTTGCCATCCTTAAGTACAGGCAGGTTATAATGAGAGGAAGTTTGAAATTTACGGGCAATATCTTCCATCGATTCATCAGGTGATACAGATGGTGTTGGCATAAACATAAGGTCACGAACATAAGTTTTATCATAAAGTTCTGTCTTGAAAACAATATGCCTGATATCATTTACCCATACAACACCAAGTAAATGATTATCATTATCTATTACCGGAAATATATTCCTTTGTGATTTTGATATTACCTCAACCAGATCACCTAATGTTGCATTAGGTCCGACAGTATCAAAATTATCTTCAATAAGATCTTTTACCCTCATCATCGACAAAGCACCCTTATCTTTATCATGGGTAATCAACTCTCCACGTTTTGCAAGCTGTATGGTGTAAACCGAGTTTGACTCAAAAATTTTAATGGTTGCATATGAAATGGTAGCAGTTATCATTAAAGGCATAAATAATTCATAACCATCAGTAATCTCAGCTATCAGGAAAATGGCAGTTAACGGAGCATGAATCACACCGGCTATTAAACCTGCCATTCCGACAAGAACAAAATTAGCCTCATGAAAATTAAAGCCAAACTGGTTCAATACCTTCACAAATAAAAGGCCTGCAGTTGCACCGGTGAATAATGTCGGAGCAAACATCCCACCTACACCTCCACTACTGAAAGTAACTGAAGTAGCTATAGCTTTAAAAATAATTATTATTACCAGGATACTACAAAATGCCAGGATATTATCTTTAAGTCCAAAATATACAGAATTGTCAAACAGGTATCCGTAATCACCATTCAGTGCGTTGTTAATACTCTCATATCCCTCACCATAAAGTGACGGAACAAGAAAAATCAATAACCCCAGTATAAAACCACCGATAATAAGCTTGTTATACCACGTTTTTATTCTCTCAAACATGGCAGTAATAAATATATAAGCCTCTGTAAAATAAACAGATACCAGTCCTGTAAATAAGCCTAGTAAAATATAAAATGGTGTATCAACAATTTTGAAATTTTCAGTGAGTGTAAAAGCGTAGAGAGTATCCTGTCCAAGGAAAAGATATGAGGTTAAGGCAGCAGTTACTGATGATATTAACAAAGGAACAATTGATGACATGGAAAGATTAAGCATTAATACCTCAAGAGCAAAAATAATAGCTGCAATCGGGGCCTTAAATATGGCCGACATGGCTCCTGCCGAAGCGCAACCCAGCATCAGAACTACCTGGCTGTAGTTTAATCTTAACCATTTGCCAAGATTGGAACCGATAGCGGCACCTGTTGCAACTGTTGGTCCTTCAAGACCTACTGACCCACCAAAACCGACAGTTAGTGCACTGGTTATAATAGACGAAAACAGGTTATGAGAACGAAGGATCCCGTTCTCCCTTGAAATTGCATGTAATACAATAGGGATTCCATGTCCTACACGCCTTTTAAGTATGAATTTAACAAAGATAACCACGACAGAAATGCCAATTGCCGGGAAAACAATATAGAGGTAATTGAACTCTTCACTTGAAAATCCAGCAGTCAAAATGTTTTTGATAATACGTACAGCATTTTTAATGATCACAGCAACAAAACCGGAAGCAATTCCTACGATCACACTTAAAATCAAAATAAATTGCCGGTCGCCTATATGCTTAGACCGCCATCTGAAAAGCTTTACTATAAACCTGTTCATTTTCATAAGAAGACAAATATAACATATAGCTATAAAAACAAGAAAAGCGTAAAAGGTATTTTTCATACGTTTAAATCTTCTATGTTAGTGACGAGGTTACTTATTTTTCTACCTTTTAACAAGTTCTGTGGTATTTGTTACTCGCTCCCACAAAAACCCATGG
>JADFUQ010000259.1 GCA_015222065.1 Bacteroidota bacterium | reverse complement strand
TTGATATCAATATTCAGTTTTAAGACGATGTTAATATAGGAAAAGTTACTTTTATATCATCATTCGCAACTATTCAGTGCCTATCAAAATAAATGAGTAAATGATAAAATGACTACTCACCTCATTTACTCATTTATTTACTTTAAGTACTAATTAGTTACTATTATTCTTTTTTACTTTTACTTACAATAATTATGCAAATTTAATTCATATGAATAAACTGTTTATTACCGGACTCCTGTTTGTTTTTCTTTGTGATTCATGTACATTTTTAAATAAAGAAAGTGTAAAGGAAATAAATAATGGTAAGGATCGAATAGAAGAGAATCAGGATCATTTAATTATGTCGGTTTTGTGGTATCAGAGATCTGCTGAAATGCAAGCTGCGTATTATCAAGCTTTTAATTGGGCTGAAAGGATAGTTATAGAAAAAATTGAAACTGTGGATGAAAAAAACCCAAAAGCAGTTATTCTTGATATTGATGAAACCGTTCTGGATAATAGCTCCTATGAAGCCCAATTAATATTTGAGATGGAACCATATTCTTCAAAATCATGGAAGAAATGGGTATCAAAATCGGTTTCTAATCCTCTGCCTGGTGCGCTCAAATTTACAAAATTGGCAGATTCACTTGGAGTGGAGGTTTTCTATATTTCAAACAGGGAAAACGTTCTTTTGGAAAGCACAATAGACAATTTGAGAAAAGAGGGATTTCCAAATTCAGATAAGAAGCATATATTTCTTCGAACAGATGAAAGCAGTAAAAAGGAGAGATGGGCAAAAGTGAGCTCAAATTATGATATATTATTGTTTATCGGAGATAATTTGGAAGATTTTTCTGAAATTTTTGAGAGCAGAGATAATGTTTCCGAGTTTATTGCTTTAAAATCTCTTAAAAATGAGTTTGGCAGCCGGTTTATTATTCTTCCAAACCCGATGTACGGATCATGGGAAAAACCTTTTCTTGGAACAGATGATAATTATGAGGAGAAGAAAGAAAAATTGAAACAAAATTTAATACTGAAGTAAGATTTTTTTCATGTCAGTATATGAGACTTTTATAGAGCAAGATTAAAAATAGTTATAAAAATATTTGCAATCGCTTACAAAAATGTCTATCTTTGACTTACCGGTCAGTCAAAAAGAAACAGGTATGTCACCCAGAACATCAGAACAGTATAAGGAAATGCGGGAATCAAAGCGGAATCTGATAATGAAATCAGCTTTAAAGCTTTTTGCAAAGAATGGTGTTTTTAATACTACTATAAATATGATAACTCAGGATGCGGGGATTTCAAAAGGGTTAATGTATAATTATTTCAAAAGCAAAGAAGATCTGCTGCGTTCAGTGGTGTTTCAGGGCATCAATAAACTTCTTGTATTATTTGATCCTGACCATGATGGTGTTCTTACAAAAGCAGAATTGAAATATTTTATTGAAGAAACTTTCCGGACAATTCAAGAAGACATTCAATTCTGGAAAATATATTTTTCAGTCTTATCTCAACCACAGGTCTTAAAAATAGTTGGAAACAAGTTTTGGGAGATACTTAATCCTGTATCAAAAATACTTAAGAATTATTTAAAAAATAATAATTATAAAAATCCCGAAATCGAAACACAATTTTTCGGAGCCTTAATGGACGGTATATGTATAAATTATATTCTTGATCCTGACAATTTCCCTCTTGAAGAAATAAAGCAGAAAGTAATTGAATTATATACATAATAAGAAAATCAATAACACATGAAAACAATTATCAAATCAGCACTTTATGTAGTATTTATTCTGTTTACAACAAATATAAATGCTCAGGAATCCCCGGATGCCAGGCAAATCATTGATAAAGCAAATCAACTTATGCGTGGAAATTCCAGTTACATGGAAGCCACTATGAAGATAATAAGACCAAACTGGGACAGGACCCTTTCATTTAAAGCATGGGCAAAAGGAACAGAACATTCAATAATCTATATTACTGCTCCTGCAAAAGAGAAGGGACAGGTTTTTCTTAAAAGGGGTAAAGAGATGTGGAACTGGGTTCCCTCAATTGAAAGAATGATAAAAATTCCACCATCAATGATGATGCAATCATGGATGGGTTCCGATATGACCAATGATGATCTGGTAAAAGAATCTTCTATTGTTGAAGATTATTTTCATAAGGTTCTTGGCGAAGAAACAATTGAAGGATATGTTTGTTACAAACTGGAACTAATCCCTAAAGAAGATGCTGCTGTTGTTTGGGGTAAAATTATCAGCTGGATTTCGAAAAAAGAATTTTTTACTTTAAAAAATGAATATTATGATGAATTCGGGGATCTAATTAACAAAGAAGTTCTTTCAAAAATCAAAGATGTGGGCGACCGGACAATACCAACCTATTTTGAAATGATCCCTCTGGAAAAAGAAGGTAATAAAACTACTATGGAATTCGAAATGATAAAATTTAACATGCCGTTGAAAGATGATTTTTTTTCAATCCAGAATATGAAAAGAATAAGGTAATGGAAGAATAGAATATTGGAATAATGGAAGAATGGGAAGACAGAAGAGTGGAATTAAGGGGAAAAAGAAAAAATCGAATGAGGGAATAAAAAATTTAATACTTTACATATGAACAATTTAAAAATAGCATGGCGTAACCTGTGGAGAAACAAAAGAAGAACCGTGATCACTTCTGCATCCATATTCTTCGGTGTGATCTTCGCTACCATTATGAGCTCAATGCAGGAGGGATCATATGGTACAATGGTGGATAATATAGTAAAATTTTATTCAGGATATATACAGGTATTAAATGAGGATTATTGGGAAAATAAAACCATTAATAATAC
>JADFUQ010000258.1 GCA_015222065.1 Bacteroidota bacterium | reverse complement strand
CTTTTCTTAGCTTTTGTTTTTTTAAATTTAGGCATAGCACAGGATAACTTCCCTGCCGATATTGAAAACCCAAAGATGTTCAATCAGAATAAGGAGGAGCCTCACGTTACCCTCCTGCCCTTTGATAACGCGGAAGGGGTTATGGAGAATGATTGGAAAAAATCTCCGTACTATCAGTCGCTAAACGGTATATGGAAATTCCATTGGGTAAAAAAACCATCAGTCCGCCCTGAAGAATTTTACAAATCTGAATTTGACGTCAATGACTGGGATAATATCCCGGTACCTTCAAACTGGGAGCTGGAAGGTTATGGAATTCCTATTTACGTAAATCAATCCTATGAATTTGCCGATGTAAGAACACCAAACTCAGAATTAAAAAATGGCCCGGAACCTCCCAGGGTTCCCCATGATTACAATCCTGTAGCATCATACCGCAGAACATTTCAAATACCTCATAAATGGGATGAACGAAGGGTGTTTATTCACTTTGGAGCTGTAAAGTCTGCCATGTATATTTGGATAAACGGCAAAAAAGCAGGTTATAGTCAGGGAAGTAAAACTCCTGCCGAATGGGACATTACAAATTACTTAATAGAAGGTGAAAATATTTTAGCTGTCGAAGTATACCGCTGGTCGGATGGATCATACCTCGAATGCCAGGATTTCTGGAGAATAAGCGGAATCGAAAGAGATGTATATCTTTTTTCTACACCCAATATCCACATCAGGGATTTCTTCGTACATGCAGACCTGGACGATACATACACCAATGGCAATTTGAGGGTCACTGTAGATATTAAAAATTATTTCAAGAATTTCAAAGCAAAGAATTATTCACTCGAATTATTACTGTTTTATAAAAACAAAACAGTGCCTTTGCTTAAAGAAACTAAGGCAATTGACATCAATAGAAAAGACACATTAACACTTGTTTTTGAACAAACAATAATTGATCCTGATAAATGGACTGCAGAAACCCCAAGCTTATATAACCTGGTACTACAGGTAACCGATAAAGACAACAATGTAATTGAGTCAGTCGGTTCTAAAATTGGATTCAGGACCTCAGAGATCAGAAACGGACAATTACTAATAAATGGAAA
The DNA here is from genome assembly GCA_015222065.1 of Bacteroidota bacterium. Taxonomy (GTDB): domain Bacteria; phylum Bacteroidota; class Bacteroidia; order Bacteroidales; family VadinHA17; genus JADFUQ01. The sequence goes on along the minus strand of JADFUQ010000258.1, from coordinate 636 downwards.
AGCTGTTTTTCTCAAAGGGGTCAATCGTCATGAACATGACCAATATACAGGGCATGTCGTATCTGAAGAGACTATGTTGCAGGATATTCGTTTGTTCAAACAAAACAATATCAATGCCGTCAGAACCTGTCATTATCCCAACGATCCGAAATGGTACGAACTATGTGACCAATACGGCATATATGTTATTGATGAAGCAAATATTGAATCGCATGGGATGGGCTATGGTGAAAGAAGTCTGGCTAAAGATCCAACCTGGAAAGAAGCGCATGTTGACCGTATAAAACGTATGGTTGAAAGGGATAAAAATCACCCGTCAGTAATCATCTGGTCAATGGGAAATGAATCGGGCGATGGAATTAATTTTTCAGCCGGTTACAAATGGATACATGAACGTGATAACTCCAGACCGGTTCACTATGAGCGGGCTGTACTTGGTCCTAATACTGATATTTACTGTCCAATGTATGCTACTATTGAACGCATTGAGAAATATGCAAGTAAAAAACAAGAGCGTCCTTTAATTCTTTGTGAATATGCCCATGCCATGGGAAATAGCACAGGTAACCTTCAGGATTACTGGGATGTGATAGAAAAATATGATCACCTTCAGGGAGGTTTTATATGGGACTGGGT
>JADFUQ010000257.1 GCA_015222065.1 Bacteroidota bacterium | reverse complement strand
GAGAAGAGGAGAAGAGGTGAAGAAAGGCAAAGGGCAGAAGGCAGAGGGCAGAAGGGAAGAGGAGGAGAGGAGGTAATGAAGAGATGAAAAGTTTATAAGTTTATAAGTTGAGTGGTTGTGTAAGTTGACAAATAAACTTATCAACAAATAAACAAATAAACAGAATTGGAAAAAGAATAGTTATATTTCGTAAGATTACTAATTTATCATTATTATGCGTGGGATTATTTATATTGGATTAATTGGATTGTTTACAGTTTTATTTCAAAGTTGCAATACAGCTTCTAAAATAAGACAAGACAGTAATCTTGCCTATATCTATAATCCGGGAAGGGCAACAATTCATCCCAGGTATAAAGTTTATCATGATAACGATAATCAGTCTACACTATTTGTCAAAATCTACCCTGTTGAGTTGCTCTTTAACATGGCTAACCCGGAAGGGATTTACAGGGCTGAATTGGGGATATATTATCGTTTGTATGATCTTACTGTTGGCAGAATTGTTGTAGATAGCGGATTTGTGAAATATCCTGTTATGATGCATAATGTTAAGAGAGAATTTATTGCCAGCATTCCAATCAAGGCAGAAAAAGCACATACTTATAATCTCGAGGTAATTGTTCGTGACATTTTAAGGAATAAAGCTGTCCAGTCATTTATTACGGTAGATAAGACATCTGAATATAACCGGCAGAATTTCATTGTTGTTGATCATAAATCCAGAGTTCAGGTTTTTAATCCTATTGTTGATAGTTCCTTAGCTTTATGCATCCTTTATCCAAAAAAAGAAATAGATACCCTTTATATACGGTATTTTAAGAACAAAGGTAAAATACCTGCTCCCCCTTCATTTCTTATCCCATCAGGATCAATGGATTTAGAGCCTGATAGTGTCTGGTCAATTCCATACTCAGATACCTCTATGTTGAAATTTCCTGTTCATGGTATATATCAGGTCGGGATATCACCGGATCGCCTGGAGGGATATAGTTTTACCTATTTTAGAGAATACTTTCCCTCAGTTAAAACACCTGAGGAGATGATTAAGCCTTTAGTGTATCTTGCTTCGCAAAATGAGATAAAAAGACTACTTAGTGATCCGGTTCCTAAATTGGCAGTAGATAATTTTTGGCTTGAGAGTACTTCAAATATCGAGAATGCAAGAGAATTAATAAGGATCTATTACAACCGGGTGTTATATGCTAACTATTTCTTTGCTTCATATAAAGAAGGATGGAAAACTGACAGGGGAATGATATATATTATTTATGGTCCGCCGGATAAAGTTTTTAAGAACGATGAAGAAGAAAAATGGATGTTTGGAACGAAAAAATCATCACCCCGGATATCATTTGTCTTCACAAAAATAAATAATCCTTTTACACAAAACGATTTTAAACTAAGAAGAAATGCTGAAACCAAAACTATGTGGGATCAGGCTGTAACAAGCTGGAGGAATGGTAAAACTTTCGAGATAAATCAAATTAAAGAATGATGTCCGATAAGGGAGTTAATTTTATTTATGGGATACGTAGCGCAATTGAAGCTATTCGTGCGGGGAAGGAAATCGATAAGATATTTATCAGGCAGGGGGCAAAGAGTGAACTGGCGAATGAACTTTTTGGTTTAATACGAAAAGAAAAAATTCCTTATCAGTTTGTTCCGGTTCAACGTCTTAATCGTATTACACAAAAAAATCATCAGGGTGTAATTACTTTTTTATCGTTAATTAGTTATTATACAGTGGAACAGATTTTACCCGGGATATATGAATCAGGAGAAAATCCTTTTGTCCTGGTTCTTGACCAGATATCTGATGTAAGGAATTTTGGAGCAATAATAAGGACGGCTGAATGTGCCGGAGTGCACGCGGTAGTTATACCAAAAAAAGGATCAGCGCAAATAAATCCTGATGCTGTGAAAACATCTGCAGGGGCTTTACATACAATGCCGGTTTGTCGTAACGAAGAACTTTCAGAAGCTGTTAAATTCATGAAAGGTAGCGGATTACATATAGTTGCAGCAACAGAAAAAGCGAAAAATATCTATCATAATGCCCGGTTTGATACCCCATTGGCTATTATTTTAGGTTCAGAGGAAAAAGGGATAAGTGAGAAAATACTTAAACTGGCCGACGAGAAAATAAAAATCCCGTTGAAAGGGAAAATAGAATCTCTGAATGTTTCTGTTACTGCAGGTATCTTACTTTATGAGGTGGTCAGGCAAAGAATCCAGTAACCTCACAACATCATAACCACTGAGGTCTTGGAATACTCTTAAATCGAATTCAGGTGCTACTGCAAGGATATGATCAAAGATATCAGATTGAATTCTCTCATATTCAACCCATCTTTTGTCGTTACTGAAAACGTATATCTGTAAAGGCAGACCTTTATCAGTCGGTTGTAACTGACGTACCATACTTGTCATTTCATTATTTATCTTAGGATGGTTGTGAAGATATGCCCCAATATATGCTCTGAAAACCCCAATATTTGTCATTCTCCGCCCGTTAACCAGAACAGAATTATCAATTTCGTATTTCTTGTTATATTCGTCAAGTTCTTTTTCTTTCTTTTCAATAATATCGCGTAGTATTTGTATTTTTTTGAATTTTTTTATCATCTCAGGAGTGCAGAATTTAATACTTTTCATATCAATAATAACTGAACGTTTGATCCTGCGTCCGCCTGATTCCTCCATTCCTTTCCAGTTATAAAATGATTCGGAAATAAGGGCATACGTTGGAACTGTGGTAATGGTCTTATCCCAGTTTTGAACTTTTACTGTATTAAGACTGATCTCAATTACTGTTCCGTCAGCATTATGATCGGGCATAGATATCCAGTCGCCCGGTTTTACCATTTTATTGGCTGAAAGCTGGATACTTGCAATAAATCCAAGAATTGTATCCTTAAAAACAAGAATTAGCACAGCTGCAGCTGTACCTAAAGCTGTCAATAATCCTTTTGGCGATTCTCCAAATACTGTTGAAATAATAAGAATAATAGCAATGAAGTATACTACTATTTTAACAACCTGTACATATCCTTTTATAGAGCGGTGCTTCGATATTGGAAGGCTTACGTAAATTTCATGCATTGCATTAATAAATGAATCTGCAACAAGCGAACCTATTATAATCATATACAGATATGCTCCATTCCGGAAAAACTTGATAAGAGCAGGGTAATCCTCAAAAACAAGTGGTGCCAGGAAAAATATTACTAAAGCCGGTGCAAAGTGTGACAAGCGGTTGAAAACTTTTCTTTCCAGAAAAATATCGTCTATTTTGGTCTTAGATCTTTTTATTACGGTTGTTAAAATGGAAATTATAAGTCTCCTTACTATAATATTAGACAAGTAACTTAATAGTATGGCAACAATTAGAAACATGAACATTTTGACAAATGCTGCCAGATCCTGTGACATGCCTAATCCAACTAACCAATTATCCATCCAGTCATTAACTATTGCATTCATAATAAATTTTATTTTTAAATTATTTTTTCAGACTAATAGAGTTTGTTCATAAACTAAAAATACTTGCTTAAGTATGAAATTCCAAATAACAAAAAACAAATAAATTCCAATAAACAAATAACAAAAAAAATCAAATATCAATTATCAAACCTACCCGCCGTACCAAAGGCACTTTGAGCAGGCGGGTGACCGAAACTGTTTTGATCATTGAATTTTTGAATATTGTAATTTATTTATTCACAAAATAATTAATTTTCAAAGGTGTTCATGAGATCACTTCGTTAAGTTGAGTTTTGCCTGCCCCGTAGGGAAGTTTACCCTGTGAAATTGCAAAGCAGTATTTAACAGGGCATGACCGTACGGGGGTGCTTGT
>JADFUQ010000256.1 GCA_015222065.1 Bacteroidota bacterium | reverse complement strand
GCATCTGTTGGTTTTGTCCATACTCTTTTTGGCCCCGACCATTATCTGCCTTTTATTGTTCTGGCCAAATCGAGAAAATGGAGTTATAGAAAGACCGGCATGATTACCCTGGCTTGCGGACTGGGCCATGTGGGAAGTTCTATAGTGTTAGGTTTAATTGGTGTTGCCTTCGGCCTGGGGATACATAAACTGGAAAACATGGAAGCGGGCAGGGGCGGACTTGTGGGTTGGTTGTTCATTGCTTTCGGATTGGTTTATTTTATCTGGGGTGTCAGACAGGCAGTGCTCAACAAACCTCACAGTCATATTCATCTGCACAAAGATGGCGAGTCGCATGAGCATTTTCATGAACATGTTAACGGACACACTCATATTCACGGAAGTAAAAAAATTCCAAAAATGACTCCCTGGATCCTGTTTATCATCTTTGTTTTAGGTCCCTGTGAGCCGTTGATCCCTATTCTTATGTACCCTGCTGCCGGGATCAATATTTCCGGACTGATTATGGTTACATCAGTTTTCGCTGTAACAACAATACTTACTATGCTGGCTGTTGTATTTATCACTCTCCGTGGTATTAATCTTATCCCGCTTGGCAAAGCTGAGCGTTATACCCATCTTGTTGCAGGAGCAATGATCCTTCTGAGTGGTGTGGGGATACAGTTTTTGGGACTGTGAGAAGAGACGATGAGGCGACTTGGCGATTGAGCGACTGGGAGATAAAGAGAAGAGGAGAAGAGGAGAAGAGGAGAGGAAGAAGAGGTGAGAGATGAGAGGTGAGTGAAGAAGTAAGAAGTAGTGACTGTGAGCGTGAACTCGTAACTCGTAACACGTAACTCGTAACCCGTAACATTTTTGGAAAAAGTAGAAATAATAGAGGTGAGTTAAGTGAATTGTTACATTAATTTCATAAGTCGGAATTTTTAGTAGTTTTATTTGCAGGGAGCAATATCATCTTTAATAGAATGGAATGAATCAGAATTTGAAAGTAATGGTTTGATAAAATCAAGTGCTTTATTCAGGTTTTTCTCTCCTTCCGGTGATAGTTCTTCTTTAAAATCCCACTGGTAGCCCTTAATATGCAACAGGTAAGTTTTTGGATTTTTCCCGAATATCTTCTGACACAGATCAAGAACAAAAGCAGGGGACACTGCATGCATAGTGAATTCAACCCGGGAGTCTGATGGGTTTACGGTAGTAATACAAAAATTTTCAATTGGTTCCCCGGTAGCATCAACAAACAAAACAATATCCTTTTTTGCCATCATATCGGCATCTTCAATATTAAGTTGGTAATTAGAATCAAGTTCAATATTGGTGAGCTTATTTTTTTCTATCCAGGAACGAATGGCCTCAACAAATGCAATGCCGAGGCCATCATCTTCTCTTCCCGGGTTACCGTATCCGTATATCAGTATTCCCGGTTTTGAATTCTTCTGATTATTTTCTTTTGCGGTCAATAAGTTGATTATTATTATTATACAGCGATATTTCGAGAGGCATTTTTCCGAGGGCATGTGTGGCACAACTAAGGCAGGGATCGTAAGCACGTATCGCAACTTCAACCGCATTCATCATAGGTTCTGTTATAACAGCATAACCGTTCATCTGCTCTTTTGCAACCATCTCAACAGCTTTATTCATAGGGGTATTATTGTTTGTGGTTGAAACAATGAGGTTTGCCATTTCAATCAGGTCCTGGT